>DAOWJH010000112.1 GCA_030640495.1 Dehalococcoidia bacterium
CACCCACCTCACTCCCCGCGAGGCGATGGCAAAAGCCCTCAACAGAAATTCTGAAGATTTGCCAGCCCACCTTTCCATTATCAGTTGGATTCTGCCATTTACCAGTAAGATTCGAGAAGCCAACCGACGACACAAATTAACTCCGTCTCGCTTCTGGTTAAGCGCCTACTGGTATGGAGAGAAGTTCAACAATGTAGTACGGGAACATGTAGTAAAGCTTCTCACTGAAATGGGCTATCTGGCCGTGGCACCAGTAATACAGCCCTACTTCAAGATGGAATTAAGTAAGGAGAAGGGATACCACTCAAACTGGTCGGAGCGGCACATCGCTTACGCCGCTGGACTCGGCAGCTTCAGCCTTTCCGATGGCTTCATCACCGAGCGCGGCATCGCTCACCGTTGCGGAAGCGCTGTTACCGACCTCGCACTGCCAGTTAGCTCTCGGACAGCTAAAAGTCCATACTCAAACTGCCTATTTTACATAAATAGTAAGTGTAAGGCCTGTATTACCCGCTGTCCGGCTGGGGCTATTACTGAGAACGGTCACGATAAAAGAAAGTGTCAGGAATACATAAAAGTTAAGTTTTACCACTTACTAAAAGAACTTACCGCAGAAGAGGAATCATGTGGGCTCTGCCAGACAAAAGTGCCCTGTGAATTCCGCAACCCCGCCAAGAACTTAAACAGGAAAACAGCATAACGTCAGATTAAAAGCTTGGTGGGGGTGATACTTAACTGCCCCTTTATGCCAGTATAAAGACACCGTCAAGTAGTTTGCAATAAGGCATATTTCAGCTATATTACTATCTCTCCCCACACCCCATCCCATCTAATTTCCGCCAGCTTTACCGGTAGCAGCTTATTGGTTAAGTCCTCACTACTTTTGGTATATACCTTTATGTAATTGGGGGTGTGACCAGACCAGACGCCATCACCAGACTGCTTCTCCCATAATACGGGCATAGTCTTGCCCAAAAATCGCTGGCTGAAGTTTTGAGCGCTTTCTTTAGCTAAAGCCAGCATCTTCTGACTTCGCTGTTTTTTAACCTTATCACCAACAGGGTAGGTCATCCGGGCAGCCTGAGTTTCCTGGCGTGGCGAGTAAGGGAAAACATGAATTCGGGCAAACTCCATCCGCCGACAAAAATTATAGCTTTGCTCAAATTCTGCCTCAGTCTCACCGGGGAAGCCAACAATAATATCGGTGGTGATAGCCACCTCAGGTATTATACCCCGAATTAAAGATACCGCCCATTGATAATCACTGAGGGAGTATCGCCGCTTCATCCGGTTGAGCACCCCATCACTGCCGCTCTGGAGGGACAGGTGAAAATGAGGACATAGCCGCTTATCATGCCATAGCCCAATAAGCTCGGGGGAAATCTCCTGGGGCTGGAGGGAGGACAGCCTTAACCTGGCTACATCAGTCTCAATTAAAATGTGCTCCAGTAACCCTCTTAGATTAACCCCATTATAGTTATACGAGCCAATCTTGGTCCCGGTTAATACCACCTCTTTGTAGCTGTTAGCCAGCCGGTGTCTAACCTCGGCAACAATTTGGTCAACGGGTAGGCTTTTCTCCTTACCCCGTACCATAGGCACAATGCAGTAGGAGCAAAAGCTATTGCAGCCATCCTGAATCTTAATAAAGGCACGAGTTCTGAAAGTAGGGTAACAAGTAGGGGAGTCTTTACCGATAGAAGCTGGACTACTTATGCAACCACATTCTTCCACCAGCCGGAGTAGATGTGGTTTTTCATCATTGCCCAGGACAAGATTAACCCCCTCAATTTGAGCCAGTTCCTGATGGGCTCGTTGCGCATAACAACCGGTAGCAATAAGCAGGGCATCGGGGTTTCGGCGGTGAGCCAGTCTGAGCAGGTGGCGGGATTTGCGGTCGGCAATATGAGTAACAGTGCAGGTATTTAGTATATAGATATCAGCCTTATCCACCGAAGGTACCACCCAATACCCTGCCTCAGCCAATTGTTTAGCCAAAAGCTCAGTCTCGGCTTGATTGAGTTTACAGCCTATACTATCTAAGGCTACTGTTGTGCTTCCGCTCCTTTGGCTCACCTTTCACCCCTACCTCTAGATTGACTAGCTGACCACACAGGCATTATACCAAAGGCAAGCTATCCTTGCAGATAAGCTCAAATTATGGTAAAACTATATAACTAACCTTTATCAAGGGTAGATTGAGAGAGCTAACCCCCTTTAAAGGTAATCCCCTTTCTTTTAGTGAGAGGGAAGGAGAGGACATTGACAAATACTTCCGATAATAGAGTTGTGGTTACCGGCATAGGTATCCTGTGCCCACTTGGTCTGGATATCCTCACTACCTGGGAGGAGCTTATCGCCGGCAAGTCTGGCATTGATTACATTACCCTATTTGATCCTGAGCCTTTTGATACCAAGTTTGCTGGCGAGGTGAAGGGGTTTGAGCCTACTGATTATATCAACCGCAAGGATGCCCGCCGCATGGACCGCTTTAGTCAACTGGCAGTAGTTGCCAGCTTGCAGGCAGTGAAGGAAGCTGGGCTGCAAATTAATTCCATGAATCAGGATAATATCGGCGTTATAGTTGGCAGCGGGATTGGTGGTCTAACTACCTTATTTGAACAAATTGGAGTGCTACTGGAAAAGGGGCCAGGTAGAGTGAGCCCATTCTTAGCGCCAATGATGATATCCGATATGGCTGCCGCCCAGGTATCAATTGCGCTGGGAGTAAAAGGGCCAAATCTTTGCACCACTTCAGCCTGCTCCAGCGGCTCAGATGCCATAGGGGCTGCTTACGAACTTATTAAGCATGGTGATACTCAGGCGGTGATAGCCGGCGGCAGTGAGGCAATAATAAACCCAGTAGGTGTTGCCGCCTTTAATGCCCTAAAAGCCATCTCAACAAGAAACAGTGAGCCAAAGCTAGCTTCCCGTCCCTTTGATACTGAGCGTGATGGCTTTGTCATTAGTGAAGGAGCTTGCCTTCTTGTCTTAGAAAATCTTACTCATGCCCAAAAGCGGGGGGCTAATATTCTGGCTGAAATTCTTGCCTACGGAGCCAGTGCTGACGCCTACCATATTACCCAGCCTGATGAAGATGGGGGGGGTGCCGCCAGGGCTATGCAAGTGGCACTTAATAAGGCAGGGCTTAAGACTACCGAGGTTGATTATATTAACGCTCATGGCACAGCTACGCCACTAAACGACAAGGTGGAGACCATGGCAATAAAGACCGTATTTGGCAATAATGCCTACCACATTCCAATAAGCTCCACCAAATCAATGATGGGACACCTCATTGGCGGTGCCGGTGCTGTTGAGGCAGCGATATGTATTATGGTTATCCAGCACGGGCTCATACCACCAACGATAAACCTTACCCACCCTGACCCCGAATGCGATTTAGATTATGTGCCTAATGTAGCCCGCCAGGCCAAGGTTACCACCGCTCTATCTAATTCCTTTGGCTTTGGTGGTCATAATTCAGTTCTAGTCTTCCGACGGTACTCTGAGAGGTAAGTTTGAACCATTGTCGTTGGAATCTTCTGCCGCCTGTTCCAGACAAACACTTGACTACCATATCTGACTTTCCTCCACTAATAGTTCAGCTCCTATATAATCGTGGTCTCACCGAGCCATCCCAGTTAGAAATATTCATTACTAGTGACAAACGCCTGTCAGGTAATCCCTTCCTACTATCTGATATGCACCAGGCAGTAGCCAGGATTTACCGAGCCTTGCTTTGTGGGGAAAACATTGCCATCTACGGAGACTTTGATGTTGATGGCATTGTCGGAACCGCACTACTAGCCCAGGGCTTATCAACTCTCGGCGGTAAGGTCACTCCTTACATACCACATCGCCTTACTGAAGGCTATGGACTTAAAACAGCCGCTCTAGAAAATCTTTACCGGGAAGGTATTAGCCTGGTCATTACCGTTGATTGTGGAATTACTGCCCTGCCTGAGGTTAAGAAGGCAAGAAGGATGGGGCTTGATATAATTATTACCGACCACCACACCCCCCTGCCTGAAGTTCCCCCCGCCATCGCTGTTATTAACCCCAAGCTACCTAATTCAAACTACCCTTTCTCAGAATTAGCTGGTGTCGGGGTAGCCCTCAAGCTCCTTCAAGCTCTGTTTCAGGGTATGGGCAAAGAGGAGCTGCTGGATGAACTAATAGACCTGGTAGCCCTGGGAACTATAGGCGATATGATGCCTCTAGTGGGGGAAAACCGATATCTGGTTAAGCAAGGGCTGAGGCTAATTAATACCACCCCCCGCCTTGGAGTTAGGGAAATGGTAACCCAGGCTGGTTTAAACATCGGCAGCCTTGACGCAGGAAGCATCTCCTGGGTTTTAGCCCCACGCCTAAACGCTGCTGGCAGATTGGAACATGCCATGTCCAGCTATAAATTGCTGATGACAAACTCACCACAGGAGGCACATGCACTAGCTATATGGCTGGAGGGGAAAAACACTGAACGGCAAAAGCTAACAGCTAAGGCTCTAGCCAAAGCCAGAGAGCAAATATTAGCTAAGGGAATTTCACCACTGCTATTAGCCAGTGATAAGGACTGTCCTGTCGGTATCGTCGGGCTAGTAGCTGGTAGGTTGTCAGAAGAATTCTACCGCCCGGCTATTGTTATCAAAACCGGCGAACAGGTAAGTACCGGTAGTTGTCGTAGTATTCCTGAGTTTAATATCATCCTCGCCCTAAATCAGTGTAGTAGTCTATTCACTCAGTTTGGCGGACACTCACAGGCAGCCGGTTTTACCCTGCCGACTAAGAATTTGCCTCGCTTTCAACAAACGCTTTCTCAGTTAGCTGCTACCCAGCTGGCGGGAGTTGACCTTCGCCCCCACTTGGACATTGATGCTGAGGTTGCGCTGCCTGACCTCAGCGGAGGTACTTTGCAAACCATCCAGCAGCTAGCCCCCTTTGGTCAGGGCAATCCAGCCCCTATTTTCCTTAGCCGTCGGGTAAGGGTTATTGACTGCCACACTATGGGTAATAATGGGGAGCACCTAAGAATGAAACTGAAGCAGGGTAGCACTATGTGGGATGGGGTGGGCTTCAGGTTAGGTAACTATCAAGCTGAAATATCCTCACCCCTTGATATTGTCTACAACCTAGAAATAGACCGCTGGGGTGGGGAAGAAAGGCTCCGACTCAATATCTTGGACTTTGCTCCAGCTAGATAGCAAGGCTACGAGAGACACAATCCGTGATACTATTCAACTGAGAGCCAAATAAAAGGCCTGATAAGAATCTTAACCATTAGTAAGGGATATTTAGAAAGCAAGGTTGAAGCACAACAGGAGAAAGTATAAAAGGCAAAGAATGCTATAATAAGTTAGGAGGCATCTGATGGGTATAAAGCTTTCAAATTCAATTTTCGTAATAGATTCTCACACGGCAGGTCAGTCAACTAGGATTGTTGTCGGTGGCTTACCAAAAATACAGGGCGAGTCGGTAGTGGAACAAAGAGATTACGTCAGAAGCAAGCTGGACTACATCCGGACTCTTTTGTGCCAGGAGCCTCGGGGACACCCAGGTATGTACGGAGCGATACTGACAAAGCCGGGCAATAAAGAGGCTGATTTTGGTATGATTTTCTACGGCAATATAGGTTACGATGACATGTGCGGTCATGGCACTATAGGGATAACTACTGTGCTCATTGAAACGAACATGGTTCCTTGGGAAGAACCTACTACAGAAGTAAAATTAGAAGCACCGGCAGGTCTAATCCGAGTAAAAGCAAAGGTTACGGACGGCAAAGTAAAAAGTGTTTCCTTGGTAAATGTACCGGCATTTCTATACAAAAAGGATGTAACTATTGGTGTTCCCGGCTACGGAGAGGTTAAGGGAGATATTGCTTTCGGGGGGAACTGGTACTTCTACGTGAACGCAAAGGATATTGGGCTTAGAGTGAGGTCAGAAAATGTTGATGGTCTGATTAAAGCTGGCGAGGCAATAAGAAACGAATTTAACAAGCAATTTGAATTAGTGCACCCGACAGACCGCAATATATCGAGAAAATTGCTGGGTGTTTCCTTTATAGACTCACCTGTCAAAAATAAAGACGCAGACCAAAGTAACGCAATGGTAATAGGGAGATTGGTTGACAGGTCTCCCTGTGGCACCGGGACATGCGGCCGAATGGCTGTTTTGTTCACGAGAAACAAATTGGGTCTCAATGAAGATTTTGTCAATGAAAGTATTACTGGTTCAACATTTCTTGGTAGGTTAATTGAGAAAACCGAAGTTGGTGAATATCCAGCGGTTGTGCCTGAAATTACGGGAAGCGCTTACATTACCGGATTTAACCATATTATTTTAGACCCGGACGACCCCATTGGCTCCAAGGGTTTTCTACTCGGTGAAAAAATTTAAGTGGCTTGATTATTGAACAGAACTCTCGGTCTTTACCCACCGTGCCTTATAAACCAGCCAGAAAATAGCAATGGCTAGCACGATTAAGCCTATTACCTGGGCCTGATGTAACCCAAAGAGGAAGGGCGTTCCCTCCCGCAGGAAACTAATGCCAACCCGCCATGATGAGTATATACCAAGATAGATGAGAAATAGTGAGCCATCGGGCTTGAACCGCCCCCTTAGCTTGAATAATACACCAAAAACTATCAGATTGAATATAATCTCATAAATCTGTGTGGGATGGAGGGGTACGTCTTTAAGTGAGAATGGAGACACATAATAATTATAAGGATGAGAAGGATAGATAATGCCCCAAGGCAGCCAAGAAGGCGCTTTTATGCCATGGCAGCATCCATTTATAGTGCAGCCTACTCTACCGATAGCCTGAGCCAGTATGATACCGGGTGCTAACAAATCAGCAAGGTAGCCGAACCGGAAATTGCTGAACTTACTATAAACCCAGATACCCAGGGCAGCGCCCAAGACAGCACCATAGATAGTGAGACCTTCAGCGCTAATTATCTGCCCCGGGTTCTGAATATAATAACCCCATCTATCAATAACATGAAGCAACCTTGATACTACTATCCCTGATGGGATGCCTATCACTGCTGCCGTAAGGACAGTATCATAGGAAATATTGGCTCCCCTTTTCACCTGCCACATTATCCACAAGATGAGTACCGCAATGGCTAGGGCAACCATGATGCCATACCACCTAACATTTAGGAAGGCTACCGGGTCTATATTTATGGTAATCATTATTCCTCCAACAAATTAGAATATTATGGTGACCCTATCCCCTTTATCCCCTTCCCCTTATCAAGGGGAAGGGGAAATCTGTTTTTAGAGGGGCTTCGCCCCTCTTGGACACCCCCTCAAATTACCAATCTAGGAAAGATAGCAAAGTAACTATTAAGTGTAGTATATATATTAGTCACAATTTTTTAGAATTTCACGAACCAATCTGCCTAGTTGTGCGTCACTTGTACTTTTGCTTTTTCTCATCAATGTTACCCCCTTACTGAGATTGTTTTAGCATCCCCTCAAGCAGCATTTGGGCTGCCTTTTTATC
>DAOWJH010000044.1 GCA_030640495.1 Dehalococcoidia bacterium
CCACCGGTCACTATGCTAGAATTGAGCATACGCCGAATGGCTATCGTCTGCTGAAAGCAATCGACCCGACTAAAGACCAGTCCTATTTCCTTTATACTCTAGGGCAAAAGGAACTGCAGCACCTGCTGTTGCCCTTAGGTAACCTACGCAAAGTGGAAGTAAGAAGGCTGGCGGCTGGACTGGGCTTGCCTACCAGCAGCCGACATGACAGCCAAGATGTCTGCTTCATCCCCGATAATGACTACCGGTCATTTATAGCCGAGCATATTCCTCTCAGACCGGGGGACATTGTCGACAGCGAGGGGCTGGTTTTGGGCAAACACAATGGCTTAGCCCGATATACCGTAGGGCAAAGACAAGGCTTAGGGCAGGTCTCAAACCAGCGGCTATATGTGGTCAGGCTTGATGCCGGCAGTAACAGACTGGTAGTAGGCACCAAAGACCAACTTTTGAGCAACACTCTGGTGGCTGATAAGTTAACCTGGGTATCGGGGGAAGCCCCCAGGGAGGCAATTACTATAACTGCCAAAATCCGCTACAAGTCAGCCGAGGCAGCGGCTAAACTTTACCCCAATGATGGGGTAGCCAGGGTTCAGTTTCATCAGCCTCAGCGAGCGATTGCCCCGGGGCAATCCATAGTATTCTATCAGGGGGAGGTGGTGCTGGGTGGGGGGATAATAGAAGACAGGGTAGATTGATGAGACTAAAACCATCCCTGGCTGAAGAAAGGAAGCTTGAGGCAAAGGGTTACCGGTATATTGCTGGCATTGATGAAGTCGGGCGAGGTGCCCTAGCTGGTCCAGTGGTAGCCGCAGCCGTTATTCTGCCGTGCCATATAAACGCTCCCTGGCTAAGCCAGATAAAAGACAGCAAGCAGTTGAGTCCAGCCAAGCGTGAACTTCTGTTTCCTCACATCAATGAGGCTGCCATCTCAGTGGGTATCGGCAAGGCTGCGGCTGAGGTAATAGATAAGGAGGGGATAATCAGGGCGACGAGATTGGCTATGAAGTCA
Organism: Dehalococcoidia bacterium; assembly: GCA_030640495.1. Lineage (GTDB taxonomy): Bacteria > Chloroflexota > Dehalococcoidia > Dehalococcoidales > DAOWJH01 > DAOWJH01. Next base: position 1,013 of record DAOWJH010000044.1, read on the forward strand.
GCTATAGACCAGCTTTTACCACCAGCTGAGTCGCTTTTGATAGACTATATGCTTCTGCCTGAGGTGCCCTTACCCCAGAAGGGAATAACCAAGGGGGATAGTCTATGCTTATCCATCGCCTGTGCCTCAATCATAGCTAAAGTGGCTAGAGACCATTTGATGATAGAGTTTGACAGGATATACCCTGGCTATGGGCTGGCTCAACATAAGGGCTACGGTACCAAGAAGCATATCGCCTGCCTGCACCGACTGGGACCGTCCCCTATCCACCGCCGGTCTTTTAGACCAGTCAAGTACATGATTAAGGTCGTTTAGCAACCTATCCCCCCGACCCCCTCTCCTTAACAGGGAGAGAGGGATTAAGGGGGCGCATTTTTTATCCAGTCATTGGGTATGGTAGTATTTGGGGGACTAATAGAGAGATGAAACGTAGAGATACTGGCATTCTAGGTGAAAGACTAGCCAAGGATTTTGTTAAGAAGCGAGGCTATCGCATCCTGGAGACTAACTATCGCTGCCCCGAGGGTGAAATTGATATCGTGGCCAAGGATAAAGACTGCCTGGTGTTTATTGAGGTAAGAACTAAAACGAGCCGGGAGTTCGGCAGTCCTGAAGAATCAATCACGCTAACTAAAAGGGAAAGATTAAGGGCTGTGGCCTCTCGCTATAGGCAAACCCACAGTAATTTGCCGCCATTATGGCGCATTGATGTGGTGGCAGTAGAGCTAGACCAGAAGGGGAAGCTATCACGTATTGAACTCATTGAGAACGCAGTACGCGAAGATTAGGGATTGTTTACCAACCCCTCACCCTTTATCCCTCTCCCCTTCATAAGGGGAGAGGGAAGATATTCTTTTAAAGGGGCTTCGCCCCTTTTAATCCTCTTAATAAACGCCCAGCTACCTGCCTTTACCTCCCAATCAGGCTGTGCTAGAATTAATCGCTGAGGAACTATAAATATGGCTTCATCGGAGGCAATACCACATCAAACACTGCGCATTATTGATGCCAATCTGAATCGCATTGGTGAGGGGCTTCGTTTTCTTGAAGACTTAGCCCGCTTACTGCTTGATGATGCCAGTCTAACTGAGCAGCTAAAAAGTATGCGCCATAGCCTTGTAACCAGTGATTGGTCATTTAACAAAAAGCTTCTTCAATCCCGGGACTCAGAAAACGATGTTGGCATTAATATTGAAGTTCCGGGGCAGGAAAAGCCGAGAGAGCTACCAATAGCAGTAGTGGCTAACTCCAGAAGGGTTCAGGAATCGCTAAGAACCATAGAAGAGCTGGCTAAGCTCCCCACCACTGCGGTTAAATTAGATTCAGAGAAGTTCAAGCAAGCCAGATTTAATGTTTACCGGATGGAGCGAGAGCTATTGTCCAAGCTGGGACGCCGAGATAAAACACGGCGTATAGCCGGGCTCTATGTTATTATAGATAGCCAAGCCCTGAGGGGACGCAGTCACATTGAGGTAGCCAGTCAGGCAATCCGGGGTGGGGCCAGGACAATTCAACTGCGTGATAAAGTTCAGGGTAAAAAGGAAGTGCTAGCTATAGCCCAGCAGCTAAGGACTCTGTGCAGTGAGCACAATGTGTTATTTATAATAAACGACTTTCTTGATTTAGTCCTAGCCACTGATGCCGATGGATTACACCTAGGTCAGGATGACCTGCCCATTAAAGTAGCCCGCAAGCTGTTACCGATGGGTAAAATCCTGGGGTGCTCAACAACTACTGTAGACCAAGCTATTACCGCTGGGGCTGAGGGGGCTGACTATATAGCCGTCGGCTCAATGTATCCAACATTATCCAAAGAAACAGCCAAGGTAGTTGGTTTAGAAAGGTTGCGCCAAATCAGGCAGGCAGTAACC
>DAOWJH010000103.1 GCA_030640495.1 Dehalococcoidia bacterium
CATATCCTCAATACTGCCTATGCCACCACCTACGGCGAAGGGAATGGTAACTACCTCACAGACTTTCTTGACCCATTCCAGCCTTGTCTTTCTATTTTCTAAAGTGGCAAAGATGTCAAGGAAAACAAGCTCATCGGCACCCTGATGGCAATAGGCAACGGCGGCTTCTACGGGGTCGCGAGCATCTCTAAGGTTTTCAAACCTTATCCCTTTAACTACCCTCCCATTTTTTATATCAAGGCAGGGTATGATTCTTACCTGTTTCATCAATTTATTATAACCTATCATTGCTCTGAGTTCAATTAAGTGTACTCGTTCATATGATTAGTGACATATTGTTTCCTTGCCTTGTCGTTGTCCCCTTTCCCCGTCATTACGAGCCGAAGGTGTGGCAATCCCCGGGTATTCATGGAGATTGCTTCGGCACTTTGTGCCTCACAATGACAATAGGAAGGAGCTCCTCACAATGAAACGAACAACCAGGGCTTGTTCCCAACCTAAAGTGGAGGATACTCTTATACTTTGAACTATCGCTCATCTATCCGAACGAGAGCAGGGCTTATTTAACCCAACTGCGCTAATTCTACTGTAAATAGCACCTTCTTTAGTTAGCTGACTCCGGCTGTTGTTGCATACCAAAGGGTATGCTATACTATTAAACTAGTTACAGGTAATTATAATAACTGGAAAGGGGTTAAAGTTTGCCAGATACAGTAACTATTAAGGAACTTTTAGAAGCCGGGGCTCACTTCGGGCACCAGACGAGTCGGTGGCACCCTCGTATGAAGAGCTATATCTTTACCAAGCGCAATGGTATTCACATCATTGACCTAGAGCAAACGGCAGCCAGGCTAGACAAGGCTTGCGAATTTGTTCAGCAGGTAGTAGCTGAGGGTGGCAAGATTCTCTTTGTCGGCACCAAAAAGCAGGCTCAAGAGACTGTAGAAGAGGAAGCCAAACGCTGTGGTGTGTATTATGTCAACCAGCGGTGGCTGGGGGGGGTGCTGACTAACTTTGCCACCATCCAAGCCCGCATAGACCACCTAGTCCGCCTGGAAGACCAGCAGGAGCGAGGGGAATTTAACCGCTTGCCTAAAAAGGAAGCACTAAAACTTGGGGGTGAAATTTTACGCCTTAACCAACAGATGGGTGGTTTCAAGGAGATGACAAGCCTACCGGCGGCTCTATTCATTGTTGACCCCACCAAAGAAAGGATTGCTCTAGCCGAAGCCAAGCGGGTAGGGACACCAGTTATAGCTATGGTAGATACCAATTGTAATCCCGATGATATAGACTACCCTATACCAGCCAATGACGATGCTATTAAAGCCATCAGGCTGATATGCAGTAAAATTGCTGATGCAGTTATTGAGGCTAAAACCAGCGAGGCAGTGATGCCGACTGAGGAAGGACAGGAAGAAGGCTTGGAGGAAGTTGAGGCTACAGAAACCACCGAGCCTTCTGTTTTGGCTTCAGATGATAAATAGAGGAGGGAAGCTGAAAATCTCAACAACTGGGATAAAGGAACTAAGGGAACAATCAGGAGCTGGGATTATGAATTGCCGGAATGCCCTCCTTGAAGCCAAAGGGGATATGGAAAAGGCACTCCAGATTCTAAGACAGCAGGGTCTTCTCCAGGCACAGAAAAAGGCAGGGCGCTCCGCCACCGAGGGAATGATTGAAGCCTATATTCATATCGGGGGACATATTGGAGCCATGGTTGAATTAAACTGCGAAACTGATTTTGTTGCCCGCACTGATGAATTCAAGGAACTGGCTCACCATCTGACGATGCAGGTAGCCGCCACAGGTCCCCGATTTGTCTCAAGGGAGGAAGTTCCTGAAGGAGCTGATATAGAACCGGAGACAGCCTGCCTGCTTCTTCAGCCTTACATCAAGGACCCTGATAAGACGGTTCAAGATATCATTAGTGAAACTATTGCCAAGGTAGGAGAGAATATCAAAGTAAATAGATTTGCCAGGTTTGAAATAGGAGAGTAATGGCTGAGACCAAATATAAACGGGTTCTACTCAAACTTAGTGGCGAGGCTTTCAGCGGCAAGACTGCCTATGGCATTGACACCCCTACCCTATTCAAGGTTGCCAAGCAGATTAGGCAGGTAATTGAAATGGGGGTGGGCATAGCTATTATTGTTGGTGGTGGTAACATCTGGCGCGGGGCTAAGGCTGAGCAAGAGGGAATGGATAGGGTTACTGCTGACTACGCCGGGATGTTAGCTACAGTGATAAATGCCCTGGCTCTTCAGGATGCACTGGAGAAAGAAGGCGTAACTACTAGAACTCAGTCAGCTATAGGCATCCAACAGGTTGCGGAACCTTACATCAGGCGGCGGGCTATTCGTCACCTGGAGAAAGGCAGGGCAGTCATCTTCGCCGGGGGCACCGGCAACCCGTATATGACGACTGATACCGCAGCTGCTCTACGAGCCATAGAGATTGAAGCAGAAGTTCTCCTTATGACAAAGAATAATGTTGACGGCGTTTATAGTGCCGACCCCCGCAAGGATCATAATGCCAAGAAGTTTGACAGGCTGACTCATTTTGAGGCACTAAATAAGCGCCTGGAAGTAATGGATGCTACCGCTCTCTCCCTATGTCTAGAAAATAAGCTACCGATAATTGTTTTTGACCTTCAAGCCCCCCGCAGTATAGAGCGGGCTGTAATCGGTGATTCTATTGGCACCCTGATATCCGGTGAGAAGTGAAATGGTTAACCGCACTTTACGGAATATTGAAGAAAAGATGGGCACATCTATTGAGGTCTTGAAGAGGGAATTAGCCACTATCCGCACCGGGCATGCTACCCCAGCCTTAATAGAGCATATCAAGGTGGAATATGCTGGTGTTCCCACCCCACTTAACCAGATGGCAAGCATTTCGGCACCTGAAGCCAGTCTCCTGGTCATCCAGCCCTGGGACCGGAGCAGTATACAAAGCATAGAGAAAGCTATCCTAAAGTCTGAGCTCGGGCTAACGCCAGCTATTAGTGGGGATATAATTCGGTTAAACATTCCACCGCTTACTGAAGAACGGCGGCAGGAGTTGACTAGAGTAGTGCGAAAAAGGGTTGAAGAAAGAAGGATAGTAATACGCAACCTAAGGCACGAAGTTATGGATGAGCTAAAAAAGGGAGAAAGAAATAAGGATATTTCACAGGACGAGCATAAGCGTGCCCTAGAGCAACTACAGAAGCTTACCGATAGTTTCATAGCCAATGCCGAGCAAATTGGGCGAGATAAAGAAGCAGAGCTTATGGAGGTCTAGCCCGAAAGAGAAGACACGGGTGAGGTTGATAACAACCGTATGCTCAAGAGAAGGGTCATAACTGCGCTCTGGGGTATTCCTCTTGTTACGGCTATTGTCTGGTTTGGCGAGCCATGGTTCACCGCATTAATGGCTATCTGGGGTCTGTTGGCTGCCTTTGAGTTCTACAGGATGGTCGCTGCCTCAAAAGTACCACCACTTACCTACTTCGGACTAGTCTGGACATTACTATTCATTCTTAGTCGTAATTCGGGGCTACTATCTTGGCTTGAACCTCACTTTAATCTTGACCTGCTTATACCGTTTCTACTAACCTCAGCGGTGGTACTATCTCTAATCTGGCTCCTAGTGCGCCCACAGAAAGAGGGGGCTCTGGCTAGCTGGGTATGGACAATGGGTGGAATTCTCTATGTGGGGTGGCTACTAAGCTACCTGGTGGCAATAAGGGGTCTAGATGATGGCCGGAACTGGATATTATTTGCTCTATTTACTACCTGGGCTTCAGATACCTGTGCTTTCGGCATCGGTAAAAACCTGGGCAGGCATAAGCTTGCTCCCCGAGTTAGCCCAGGCAAAACCTGGGAAGGAGTCGTAGGTGGAATATTTGGTGCTGTGGTAATGAGCATATTGTTTTTTACCCCTACGCCCTTCCGCCTGCCTCTCATCCACTGGCAGGCAATACTTCTGGGCTTACTGGTTAGTGTTTTTGGGCAACTTGGCGACCTGGTAGAATCCTTGCTCAAGCGCAATATGGGAGTAAAAGAGTCGGGCAAGTTAATACCGGGACACGGGGGCATCCTTGACCGAATGGACAGCATTGTCTTTGCTGGCATAGTGGTATACTATTATGTGATATGGGTAATAGTGTAAAGCAACTGGCTGTCCTGGGTTCAACAGGCTCTATAGGTCGGCAAACACTTGAAGTAGTCCGTGCCTTACCTCATAAATTTCACATTATTGGGCTGGCGGGGGGGAAGAACATTGATTTACTGGCGGAGCAAATCAAAGAATTCAAGCCAAGGTTTGTCTATTGCCAAGATAGGGAGGCAGGGTCTCACCTAGTCAATGCCGAATGCGAATTCCTGTCGCTGGAGGATATTGCCCGCCAGCCCCAAGTGGATACCGTGGTTATGGCTACCTCGGGAAGCTCAGGGCTAAGGCCAACGCTGGCGGCGGCAAAAGCGGGTAAGAATGTTGCCCTGGCGAATAAGGAATCACTGGTTATGGCGGGCGAGATTATTATCAATGAGGCAAAGCTAAACGCAGCCCAGATTCTGCCCATTGATAGCGAGCATAGCGCTATATGGCAGTGCCTTAGGGGTGAAACGCAGCCGGCAGCCCAGCTTATTCTGACGGCATCAGGGGGACCGTTCTGTCATTATTCACCAGACCAGTTAAATGGGGTTACCACCGAGCAAGCTCTAAAACATCCCTCGTGGCAGATGGGGAGAAAGGTTACCATAGACTCGGCGACGCTGATGAATAAGGGGCTTGAGGTCATTGAAGCTCACTGGCTGTTTAATATGTCTTTTGACAGTATTAAGGTTCTAATCCATCCCCAGAGCATTATCCACTCTATGGTAGAATTCATAGATGGCTCAATCAAAGCCCAGCTAAGTTACCCTGACATGCGGTTACCTATCCAGTATGCCCTGACTTATCCTGAACGCTTGCCCAACCCTCAATTTCCCAAGCTTGACTGGGGCATAATTAATAATCTTAGCTTTGAGCAACCTGACTTTGATACATTTCCCTGCCTCAAGTTAGCTATAGAGGCGGGGAGGAAGGGTGGGACTTACCCAGCGGTAGTCTGCGCGGCTGATGAGGTAGCCGTGGAACTCTTCCTGTGGCAACGCATCAAATTTATTGATATTGCTAATCTTGTAGGACAGGCACTGGAACAGCATCAAGCTATAGCTCACCCCTCTCTGGAGGAAATTATGGCGGCTGATGCCTGGGCGAGACAAAGGGTTCTCAAGCTTGCCAGTGGAGATAGTTCGTGCTGATTACAATAGTAGCCTTCGTCGGTGTTCTGGTAGTGCTTATTCTCGTCCATGAGCTGGGGCATTTTGTAACGGCTAAAGCCTCGGGGGTAAGGGTGGAGGAGTTTGGCTTAGGCTTCCCGCCACGGTTATTTTCAGTAAGGCGGGGTGAAACAAGATACTCATTAAATGCGATACCTCTAGGTGGATTTACTAAGATGGCTGGTGAAGAGGACCCCAAGGTGTCAGGGAGCCTAGCCAATAAGAGCATCGGCACCAGGATACTCGTCCTCAGTGCCGGCTCACTGATGAATGCCCTGCTGCCCCTGCTTCTGTTCTCCATTGCTTTTATGGTTCCCCACGACCTGATAGTCGGGCAGGTAGTAGTAGAAGAGGTAGCCATAGGTTCACCGGCTGCCGGGGCTGGCATTGAATCGGGGGATGTGTTCCTGCGCATAGATGGGAAAGCGGTGCATAATGTTGGCGATGTGTACCGCTATATCCAGCTTAGGCTGGGCAAAGAGGTTAGCATCCTGGTTAAACACAGCGACCTGACTACGGAGGAGATTCAGATAATACCGAGGTGGAAGCCTCCAGAGGGTCAGGGGGCGATAGGGGTTGTAGTTAGTATGCCACATTTAATCACCATTCGCCAGCACCAGCCGTTCTGGAAGGCAATACCCCTGGGAGTAGGCGCCTGTATAGAAACCTTCGTCTTATTCAAGAACGCGATAATCAGCATGATTATCGGGACAGCGCCGGTGCAACTGACGGGACCGGTGGGCATTGCTCAACTAACCGGGGAGGTGGCTAAGGCGGGGCTCAGCCCACTGCTAGAATTGGCTGCTTTTATCAGCATAAACTTAGCCATAATCAATATCTTTCCCCTACCCGCCTTAGATGGTGGCAGGATTGTATTTGTCCTTCTGGAATGGGTTCGCCGGGGGAAGCGCATCTCACCAAAGGCAGAGGGGCTGGTGCATTTTATCGGCTTCGTTATGCTAATGGGAGTAATTATAGTAATTACCTACCAGGATATTATACGCATCATAAGTGGAGGCAGCCTAATACCATGAACCCTCGGCGAGTGTCTAAATCTATTCAAATCGGCAAGGTAACAGTTGGTGGCAACGCACCCATCGTGGTGCAAGCTATGACCAAGACGGATACTCATGATGTTATGTCAACTATTCACCAAATCAAGGAGTTGGAAGACTGTGGCTGTGAACTGGTGCGGGTAGCCGTGCCTGACAGCCAAGCGGCACAGGCTATAAGAGCAATAAAAAGAGTGGTTTCTCTACCGATAATTGCCGATATTCACTTTGATTATCGGCTGGCATTAATGGCATTAGAAGCTGGTGCTGACGGGCTCCGGCTGAATCCAGGCAATATCGGTGAGCCGGAAAGGGTTAAGGCAGTCGCTAAAGCTGCCAAAGAGAGGGGTATCCCTATCCGCATCGGGGTAAATGCCGGCAGTCTACCTAAAACAGCTAACCCCCAATTAACCACCGCCCAGTGGATGGTAGAGGCTGCCTTAGGGCAGATAAAGCTGCTGGAAAGCTTAGGCTTTGAGCTGATTAAGGTGTCGCTCAAGGCATTTGATGTGCCGACTACCATTGAAGCCTATAGAGACATTGCTCAAAAAATGCCCTACCCTTTGCATATAGGCATTACCGAAGCCGGCACGCCAAGGACAGGTGTTATCCGCAGCACGGTAGGCATCAGCACCCTGCTCTACCTGGGTATTGGTGATACTATTCGGGTGTCACTAACTGCCCACCCCAGGGAAGAGGTCATTGCTGGTTATGAAATCCTGAAAAGCCTGAATCTGCGCCAGCATGGGCCGATACTGGTCAGTTGCCCCTCCTGCGGTCGGGCTGAGGTTGACATTATAAAACTGGCCGGGGAAGTAGAGGAGCGGCTGGTAAAGATTGATAAGCCGATAAAGGTAGCGGTGATGGGGTGTGTGGTCAATGGGCCGGGCGAAGCCAAGGACGCTGATATAGGCATTGCCTGCGGCAAAGGTAGAGCCGTGCTATTTAAAAAAGGCAAGAAGGTTAAAACTATAAAGGAAAAGGATTTTGTGGAGGTGTTGATGGCAGAGGTGGAGAGGTTTTAGAGGGTTGAAGGGGGTAGGTTGATTGGATTCCAGAGCGGGGATGGTGGGCAGGTGACCGAGCAGTGGCGGCTGAGATGAGAAGAAAAGACTATACAATATATAACATTGTTACCGCTTTACTGGAAGAGGCAGTCCTGGTAGCGGTTGTTATCTGGCTGTTGCCACAATGGGGAATAAACATCCCTATATGGGGTCTTGTCCTGATGATGGTCGCTCTGGGGGCTTATAATTTTATAACCTACAAGCTGGGTAAGCGGGCGCTAGACAGGAAACCGACGGCTTCCCTTGAAGCTATGGTCGGGTGCAGTGGCGAGGCAGCGACACCACTTGCTCCCAAGGGCTATGTTCAAGTTAAGGGTGAACTGTGGCGGGCACTATCAACCGAGCGAAACATAGATAAGGGTGAGGAGGTTGTGGTTGTAGAGATAAAGAAGCTGACCCTTCTGGTGGCGCCTTTGCCCAATAGTAGCAGTGAAGTAAGTGAATAGATGTTTTCTACAATTGAGATAATCATTATCCTGCTTATCGGGGCTGGTGGCAGGGTATGATATTTGTCATCCTACTTTTTGTGTTACACTATCCCATCCACTTGGCAGTGGGAACATCTTCCTTTATAATGATGACAACTGCTGCTTCAGGCTTACCATGATTACAATTCAATACCTTGCCTAAAGGGTGAAGGGTATATATCAGCGAAAGAGATGGCCTATGTAGAACTGGAGCCGGAACTCTCAGCCTGTGTGGAAACAAAGGCAAAGAGGCGATATGAACAGATTCAGAGTGAGCTTCTGGGCAGGGGTGAGGAGGGGGAGGTGGGGGAGAGGCTTGAGATATTGAGGCTTTTTCTGGAAACTACCGATTTCAGCAAGCTACGCAACGAATACGAAAAGCACCTGGTGAAAGGGAGAAGAGTCAAATTCATATTATATTTAGTAGAAGGGAAACCAAGG
>DAOWJH010000015.1 GCA_030640495.1 Dehalococcoidia bacterium
AATACTCCCATAATGGTGTCTCGCAGCAAATAAAGACACTATGGCAGGACATTGTCCGAGCCCTAAGAGCATGAATGAGAAGATTAATATGGATAATCTGACTACTAGCCCATTATTGAGTGTCTATTAAAAACTCCCTTCCCTCTCCCCTTATCAAGAGGAGAAGGATAAAGGGTGAGGGGTTGGTAAACAATCTCTAAATTAGGAGGATTTATAAATGAGGTATGCAGTACCAGTGAGTGATGGAAGACTAGCTACGCACTTTGGTCATTGCCAGCAATTCGCCTTGATTGATGTAGATGAGGCATCAAATACAATTGTGAAGAAGGAGTTTATAGCTTCGCCAGGACATGAGCCTGGACTGCTACCAGTATGGCTGGCAGAAGAAGGAGTTTCTGTAGTTATAGCTAGCGGTATGGGTTCCAGAGCCCAAGATCTTTTTAGACAGAACCACATTGAGGTGGTTATTAACGCTCTAGAAAGTGACCCTGACAAAGCTGTTTTGGACTACATAAGTGGTAGGTTGGCAGTAGGCGATGACGTGTGCGACCACTAGCTTAAACCAAGAATAAGGATAGCAAAAGGAGAACCCAATGGTAACCGAACAACAGGTAACAGAGAGCCTAAAAGAGGTATTAGTCCCCGACGCTATGCGTAGTCTGGTAGCCTTGAATCTAGTGCGCCAGGTTGTAGTTTCTGACCAAGCAGTCAATATCACCCTCGCCTCAACGGCTCTGAGTGCTGGGACTCAAGCCTGGCTCACAGCCAAAGTAAAAGCTACTGTAGAGAAACTGCCCGAGGTAAATAAAGTAGAGGTAGAATTTATAGATGTTAAGCCCACAGAGCTAAACCACATTGACCATATCATTGCCGTGATGAGTGGTAAGGGGGGAGTAGGCAAATCTCTGGTGGCTAGCCTTACTGCAGTTGCTCTTAAGCGTCAGGGCTATGAGGTAGGTATTCTGGATGCTGATATAACCGGCTCCAGTATCCCTAAGATGTTCGGCATCACCGCCCCACCCGGTGGCAGTGATACCGGAATTCTGCCTGTGCTCTCAAGGTCAGGGATTGAGATTATGTCCATCAACCTCCTTCTACCCCATGAGGATGATGCCGTTATCTGGCGTGGTCCTCTTATGTCCAAGGCTATCACCCAGTTCTGGGAGGATGTAGTCTGGGGCAAGCTTGATTGCCTTGTGGTAGACCTGCCGCCCGGCACCGCCGATGCCTCCCTTACCGTCCTGCAAACAATCCCTGTGCTTGGGATAATTATTGTTTTTACCCCCCAGAATTTAACCACTATGATAGTTAGAAAAGCAGTAAACATGGCTCAGAAAATGGATAAACCCGTTCTGGGTGTGGTTGAGAATATGGCTTACTTATATGTACCTGAGATAGATAAGAAGATTGAACTCTTCGGCAAGAGCCGAGGGGAAGAGATGGCGCAGGCAGCTAAAGCTCCTCTTCTGGGGCAGTTGCCTATAGACTCTGAACTGGCTAGGCTCTGTGATGAGGGAACTATAGAACGCTATAACTCTGATGCCTTTATGAATTTTAGCCAAGCCTTCGCCCAAGTATTGCCTAAAGTCGGCTAAAATAACAAAACGGTGGGTGTTAAGCGATGACTTCAGAATTTGAGGAACTTCAAGAACTTATTATGGTGGATATGCGGAAGACCTATACCGAGGTTACTATTGACCATGCCCTAAATCCAAGAAACCTGGGAGATATGGAAGATGCTGACGGGTTTGGCAAAGTAACCGGTCCCTGTGGAGATACCATGGAGATATGGCTCAAAATAAAAAATGCTATTCTGGCTGAGGCTACCTTTTTAACTGATGGCTGTGGAACTAGTATCTCCGCTGGCAGCATGCTCACTGAATTAGCCAGGGGAAAGAGCATCTCTGAGGCTCTGAAGATTACTCAGCAGGATGTTTTGGATGCCTTAGGTGGGTTACCCCAGGAAAGCGTGCACTGTGCCCTATTAGCAGCGAATACATTGCGGGAAGCCCTCAAAGACTACCTTGCTCTTAAGGAGGAGCCTTGGAAAAAGGCTTACCGTAAGCATTAAGGAGGGAAGAGAAAATGCCTCCCATAGTTTCCATTGTCGGTAAATCAAAATCAGGAAAGACAACCCTCATAGAAAAACTAATTCAGGAATTGAAATCAAGAGGCTACCGAGTAGCTACCATCAAGCATACCCCCCACGGTATGACCCTTGATGAGCTGGGTAAGGATAGTTGGCGCCACATTCAGTCCGGGAGCGAAGCTACAGCCATCAGTTCCCCCGATAAGCTCGTGTTAATCAAGCCAGCCACACCCGATATTACCCTCAATGAGCTGGCTCGTCTCTTCGGTGAAGACTATGACATTATCCTTACCGAGGGTTTTAAGCAGACCAGCGCCCCCAAGATAGAAGTCCACCGCCGGGAAGTCGGCCCACCCCTTGGCACTATTAACAAGCTTATAGCCATAGCCACTGATGAACCCCTCCAGACTAAGACCCGGCAGTTCTCCCTGCAAGATGCTAAAGGCTTAGCTGACCTTCTGGAGAAAGGCTTTATAAGACCCCAAAGGGAACGAACCTCCCTTTATATAAATAATGTCCCCATACCCTTAACTGCCTTCCCAAAGGAACTCATTACCAATGTCCTTCTGTCTATGGTCTCTTCCCTGAAGGGAGTGGGAGAAGTCAGTAGCCTTGACATTTTCCTGAGGAGAAAGCCCTCTAAGGACTGAGGGTAGATTCAAGGAGATAGACTTAGGTATGGCTAACTTTGCCGAGATAGATGAAGCTCGAAGGCTATTGGGTTTGGGAGAGGTAGCCACCCTTAAGGGAATCAAGCAAGCTTATAGACAGAAGGCTTTCCAGTATCATCCTGATAAGGGTGGTGGAGATAAGAAGCAGGGTGAAGAAACGATGAAGAAGCTAAACTGGGCATATAAGCTGCTTACGGATTACTGTAGCAATTATAGCTACTCCTTTAAAGAAGAGGATGTGGCTAGAACCTATCCTCACGATGAGTATATTAAAAGATATTATCACGGCTGGTTCAATGGTATATAAAAGGAAGAGAGATGGCAAATTTAAAGTCTGGAGTGGCTCTCTTTAATTGTCTCGCTTCAGACTACGATGCCTGGTTTGAAGAGAAAGGAAAGCTTGTCTTCATTATAGAGGTTAGGGCTTTCCAGGAAGTCTTGCCCTTGCTACCGAAGCCCTGGCTTGAGGTAGGAGTGGGTAGTGGCCGCTTCTCCCAGTCCTTGGGAATAGAGACTGGACTTGACCCGTCAAGTGAACTTCTTAAAATAGCAAAAAGTCGAGGCATAAATGTATTCCTGGGTAAAGGAGAAAATGTTCCGTTTACGGACGGGTCTTTTGGAGCCATATTTCTCATTGTCACTCTATGTTTTGTTGATTCACCCTTGGAGGTTCTAACCGAGGCTAACCGCCTCCTCAAGCCGGGTGGTAAGATAGTGCTTGGTCTTGTGTTACGAGAAAGCCCTTGGGGACAATTTTATCAAGCGAAGAAAGAGGAGGGACACCGTTTTTATGAACACGCTACCTTTCACTGTCAAGCTGAAGTCACTAGGCTCTTGGAGCAAGCAGGCTTTTCAATTGAGAGGATTATCTCAACACTTTTTCAAAGACCGGGTGATGTCAAGCGTATGGAGCTTCCACAGAAAGGTTTTTCTGCTGACGCTGGGTTCACCATAATCCTAGCTAGGAAATCTCTATGCGGAAGTCAAAGCTGAGAAAATGGAGTCTATTATATTTGGACCAGTCCCGTCTAGGCGATTAGGCCGCAGCCTGGGGATAAACCATATCCCCCCTAAAGCATGCACCTATTCCTGTGTTTACTGCCAACTCGGCAATACTATAACCATGCCGGTTAAAAGAGAAAATTTCTACCAGGCAGAAGACATAGCTCAAGCGGTAAAAGAGAAGGTGAAACAAGTCAAAGCAAAAGGGGAAATGATAGACTATCTAACCTTTGTTCCTGATGGTGAACCTACTTTAGATGCTGACCTTGGCAAGGAGATTGAACTTCTCAAGCCATTAGGTATCAAAATTGCAATTATTACCAATGCTTCTCTCATCTGGCGTAAGGATGTCAGGCAGGATTTACTGAAAGCAGATTGGATTTCACTGAAGGTAGATGCAGTAAGCAATGGCACTTGGTACAAAATTAACCGACCACAAAAATCGCTGAAGCTTGAGTCAATATTAGCCGGAATGCTCAACTTCGTTAGTATCTTTAAGGGCGAGCTAACCACGGAGACCATGCTTATCCAGGGTATTAATGATAATAGTAGCCAACTGGAAGAGATTGCTGACTTCTTGGCGCAGTTGAAACCAAGCAAGGCTTATCTAGCTATTCCAACAAGACCGCCGGCGGAAAAAGAGGTAAGAGCAGCAGGCGAACAGGCAGTAAATATGGCATACCAAATTTTTACCAAGAACTTGAGTAACGTTGAATACTTAATCGGCTATGAAGGGAATGCTTTTGCTCTTACCGGTAAGGTTGAGGATGATTTACTTAGCATTACTGCGGTGCATCCAATGAGAAGGGAAGCTGTTGCGGAGTTTCTGAAGCAGTCTGATACCGATTGGAGGGTTGTAGAAAAGCTGATAAAAGATGGCAGCCTCGTAGAGTTGGAATATCAAGGAAGAAAATTCTATGCCAGGAAACTGCCATTATATAGAGAGAATCCCTAGTCTATTGGCTACTTTGACAGGCGGAAGGGCAAGGGTCTATAATCGTTACCGCAGTAGAAAAACGTCGGGCTTAGCTTCTAAGTATTGATATGATAAATTCCAGTTATTATTTAAAAAGGAAGTTTATGAGGAGGCTATATAATGAGCGAGATATCTAAGATACAGCACCAGAGTCCTGAAAGCGTTGAACAAACCTGTCCCCAGATTACTCGCGGTAAAGAGATTTTATACCTGACCCACGGCGAGATTGAGAGCCTCGGTTATACTCCAAGCGACATCATAAAGCTGGTTCGGATAGCACTCACCGAGCATGGCAAAAAGAGGTGTGAGATGCCAGCCAAGATAGGCATACACCCGATAAGTAATACCCTCCATCATGCTATGCCTGCCTTTGTTCCAGCGGCAGGGGCCTCCGGCATGAAGTGGGTTGCCTGCTTTCCTGAGAATTATAAATATAACCTGCTTCAAACATCGGGGCTTATTATTCTGGATGACGTTCAGACTGGTTGGCCAATTGCGGTGATGGATGGCGTCTGGGTTACGGCGAAGCGAACCCCGGCGGTTTCAGCCCTTGCCGTTGAAAAGCTGGCACCCAGAAATAGCTCGGAGGTAGGAATACTCGGCTGTGGTGTGCAGGGTCGGGGGCATGTGATGGCGCTTGCTACTGTCATGCCCGATTTAAAAAGAGTAAAGGTACTGGATATCCATCCCGAGATAGCCCAGCAGTTAGTAGATGATTTTAAGGACCATTATGACTTCCAGCTGGTGGTAGCCTCTTCTATCGAGGAGCTGGTGCGGAACTCTGATGTTGTAGTAACTGCCACAGTAGTTCTCAAAAAACCCAACCCTCTGATAGAGGATGAGTGGATAAAAGAGGGAGCTTTACTTCTGCCGGTTGACATTGATTCTGTTTTCTTCTGGAAAACTATGAAACGAGCCGATAAATTCTTGGTTGACAGCCTGGATGAGATGAACTACTTCATGTCTATCGGATATTTGGAACATGGCTTGCCCCAGCTTTATGCTGAGATTGGCGAGGTTGTCGCTGGTCTTAAGCCAGGCAGGGAGAATGATAAAGAGCTTATCCTTGATATGAATGTCGGCATGGGTCTTGTAGATGTGGTGGTTGCCAGAGATGTATTAGACAGAGCCATTAAGAGAGATATTGGCACGAGTCTGCCCTTGTGACCGCCTTGAACCCATTACCGAAGATAGGAAGCACTGCCTGAAGTAGATTAACCACATAGGAAAGCAATTTAAGAGAAAGGAATAATACCATGAGCATATTAGATGAACTAAAGACCAGTGTAATTGACATGGATGTGCCCGGGGTGGTGGAGCTAACCAGGAAGGCATTAGGCGAGGGCTCCAGTGCTGAGGAGATTCTGAATAAATCACTTATTCCGGCCATGGAGATTGTGGGTGATGAGTATGAATATGGGGATAGGTATATCCCCGAGATGCTGCTCTCAGCCGATGCCATGAAAGGGGCAATGAATATCTTAAGACCGGTGCTGGTGAGGAGTGGGGTAAAGATGCAGGGCAAGGTTGTAATCGGTACCGTTGAAGGTGACCTCCACGAAATTGGTATGAACCTGGTATCGGTAATGCTGGAAGGAGCCGGGTTTGAAGTCTGCAATCTAGGTATAGAGGTTCCTGCCGAGAAGTTTGTCAAAGCAGTGAAGGAACACGAGGCTAACCTGCTGGGCATGTCAGCCCTATTGACGACAACAATGCTGAACATGAAGGTAGTAATTGAGGCGTTGCAGGAAGCTGGCATGCGGGAAAAGGTGAGGGTAATGATTGGGGGCGCTCCGGTAACTCAGGACTATGCCGATGAGATAGGAGCTGACGGCTATGCCTCGGACGCACCCTCAGCCACCGAGCTAGCCAAGCAGCTCTCAGCCGGGTCTGGCAGCTAAACCGCTATTGAAGAAGGAGGTATTAATATGCATTATGATGTTAACCCACGTCAGCCATTATTAGAGTTCCTTACGGAAAAGGAACTTGACGAGATTCACTATGCCACCCTTGAGGTTTTGGAGAGGGTAGGGGCTAATGTACACCACCCTGAAGCAAGGGAGCTACTCTATTCAGCCGGGGCACGGATTGAAAATGACCTCAGGGTAAGAATTCCCCCCTATCTGGTGGAGAAGGCGCTCCAGCTTGCGCCCAAGCGAGTCACCCTGTCCAATAGACTCGGTGAGCGTACCATCTTCCTGGAAGGTGCCAAACTCTGTTTTGGCACCGGTTCTGACCTGCCAAATACTATTGACCACGAGACTGGCCAGCGACGGAAGTCGCTTCTAAAAGATGTAGAGAATGCTGCCCTGGTCTGTGACTATCTGGATAACATTGACTTTATGATGAGCTATGCAATACCTTCTGACATTCACCCCATAATGCAGGAACTGTATGATTTCTACGCAATGATGAAAAATAGCGTGAAGCCAATGTTTCTTGTCTTGCCTTCAGGCAGACGGGACATGCTGGAGTATATGTATGAAATGGCTGTTGCTGTAGCTGGTAGCCGGGAGAATCTGGAAGCCAACCCATTCTTTGCTATCTATGCTGAGCCAGCAAGGGCACTTAAACACGGAGAGGGTTTAGAATCGGTGCTCTTTTGCTCAGAGCACAGGATTCCTATTACTTATCCTCCGATGATATTTGCCGGAGCTAATGCCCCGGTGACCATGGCTGGGGCGGTAACTATGTGTAATGCTGCCACTTTAGCCGGTCTGGTAATTCATCAGCTTAAAAACCCAGGGGCTCCCTTTATCTACGGTGGCGGATTGGTTAGCTGCCTGGATATGAAGCATGCTATATGGTCTTACGGAGCTCCCGAGTTTACTGTAGCCGGTGCCATCATGGCTCAGCTCTCGCGGCGCTATGGACTCTCTACCTGGAGCACAGGTGGGGTCACTGACTCCAAGACTGTTGATGAACAGGCAGCCATTGAGGGCACAAATAGCCTGCTCATGAGTGCCTTAGGCGGAGGCAATGTAATTCACGATGTTGGCTATCTGGAAAGTGGCATGGCTGGCTCGCTGACGTTTTTGGTCATGATGGACGAGGCTATTGCTCTGGTCAAGCGCATCCTGCGGGGCTACCGCGTTGATAGAGAAACCCTGGCTGTTGACCTTATTGCCGAGGTTGGTCCTGATGGGAGTTTCCTTACCAAACCCCACACACTTCAGCACTTCAAACAGGAGTTTTGGAGCCCTCGGCTTATAGACCGGAGCAACTATGAGCGCTGGGTAAAGCAAGGCAGCCTGACCCTTCAAGCCAGGGCTCAAGCTAAGGTCAGGAAAATTCTCAGTTCTCATCAGCCTGTTCCTCTGTCTGAGGAAACCCTGAAGGAGCTTGAGCGGATTATGCACTCGGCGGAAAGGAACGTTTTACCCAAAGTTAAGGGATAAGCAGACCGGGCAGATAGTCTAGTGGGATAGCCTGGTTTTATCCTGCTGAGGTAGAGTAGTGACGTATCAAATTGATATTGAACCTATCGGGCTGCGCTGGTCTGGCACCGATGATGTTTCCCTCCTAGACATATGTCGTCAGGCTGGGGTGGGCATTTCTTCCCTTTGTGGAGGCAGCGGCACCTGTGGTAGTTGTAAGGTTCAAATTCTAGATGGTCAGGTCTCACCCTTGACCGGAGCCGAGAGAGAACAGCTCAGCCCGACTGAGTTGGCAGACGGTTACCGCTTGGCTTGCCAGGTTTACCCTCAAGGTAATATCAGGGTTCACATCCCACCCGAGTCGCTCACATCTGCTCAGCGAATTCAGGTGGAGGGCAAAGAACTCGGAGTGGCCATCAAGCCTGTGGTTGAAGACTATGATATTAAACTCTCCCCACCAACACTTGAGGATGTCAGGTCCGATGTAACCAGGTTACAGGATTACCTTCTGGAGCAATATGGCTTGGCTGGTCTGTCTATAGACCTAGGGCTGCTGCGCCACCTGCCTGGATGGCTGCGAGAACTTAACTGGGAAGCTACTCTTGGAATACGGGGAAGTGAACTAGTAAGCCTGCAGCCTGTGGGACAAACAAGGTTAGGCCTGGCTGTAGACCTGGGAACAACTAAGATAGCTGCTTACTTAGTTGACTTAAGGACAGGACAGACCCTCGCTGCCACAGGAACCATGAACCCCCAGATCACCTATGGCGAGGATGTGATAGCTCGTATTGCCTATGCTATGAGAGGACCCAAGGAAACTACCACTCTGAGCCAACTTGCTAGCACCGCCATAACGGAGCTGGCTCAGAAGCTCTGCACCCAGAGCAAACATACCACTAATGAAATCGCTGAGGTAGTAATTGTGGGTAACACGGCTATGCATCATCTCCTCCTGGAGCTACCGGTGTCGCAACTCGGAACCTCTCCCTATGTTCCAGCCCTCAGCAATTCCCTGGATGTTAAGGCTAGAGAACTAGGCTTTGACTTTGCTCCCGGCTGCTATGTTCACCTTTTGCCTAATATAGCTGGCTTTGTGGGAGCTGACCATGTGGCTATGCTCCTAGCTACTGGCATCTATGAAGCCAGGGAGACGGTAATTGGTATTGATATTGGCACCAATACTGAAATCACCCTGCGCACCCCTGAAAAGCTCATCAGTTGTTCTACTGCTTCAGGCCCTGCCTTTGAGGGAGCACATATCAAGGATGGTATGCGGGCGACAGATGGAGCTATTGAGAAGGTAAGGATAATTGGTTCTCAGGTACAATTCCAGACTATCAATAATCTCCCGCCTGTTGGGTTGTGTGGCTCAGGTATACTGGACACTGTAGCTCAACTCGTTCAATCAAGTATCATTGGCAAAAAGGGAGTAATTGGGGAGCATCCTCGTGGACGCCGCACAGAACACGGCTGGGAGTTTGTGTTAGTCACCGCAGAAGAGAGCAGCAGTGACCGAGGCATCAGCATCACCCGCCATGATATTAACGAAATCCTATTGGCTAAGGCAGCCATCAGAACCGGCATTAATGTCCTTCTCGCTGAGGCTGGCTTGACAGCCAACGATATCTGCAAGGTTATTATCGCTGGAGCCTTTGGTACATATCTTGACGTCACTAGTGCTATCACCATAGGTATGTTTCCCCAACTGCCTTCGGAGCGCTTCAGCCAGGTGGGTAATGCCGCCGGTATGGGGGCTAAACTGGCCCTGATTTCCAAGGAACAACGTGCTAGAGCCGAAGAAATCGCTCGACAAGTTCAGTATATTGAGCTGGCAGCTAATCCTCACTTCGCCGAAGAATTCACCCGCGCCATGCTCCTGTGAGATAAGCGGTTAGCGCCAATTAGGCTAAGGACTACACAAAAGGAGGTAGGGGAAAATGAGAATTGTGGTTGCTGGTGGTGCCGGTGCCATGGCAGGCGGAGTTCTTCAAGATTTATTACAACAGAATGATGTCTCAGAGATAGTGGTTGCTGACATATCGGAAGAGAAAGCAAAAGAGAGGGTAGCTACACTAGATGACAAGAGGCTGGTGGCTAAATTTGTCGACCTCTCGGATGAGAAAAGTTCAGCCGCACTGTTCAAGGGGGCTGATGTTATAATAAATGCAGCTTCCTTTGATACTATTCTCCAAGCGACGAGGGCAGCAGCTAAGGCTGGCGTTAACTATATTGACCTCGGTAGTGAAGAAACCCAAGCACAATTGGCGCTCCATGATGAGTTTAAGAAAAAGGAAGTCACCGCTATCCCCGGTGTAGGCACAGCTCCAGGTGCGGATAATATCATGGCTCGTTATCTTGTGGACAAGCTGGACACGGTAGAATCCATACACTTGAAAGATGGGAACATAGATTTGAATGTTAATGAGCACAGTCGAGCGTTGCATTGGTCATATGCAATCGATGGTATACTGGATGAATTTGCCCTGAATGCTACTCCCCTCCTCAACGGAAAAATGGCAAGTGTCCCCGGAATGTCAGGGATGGAGAACTTTACATTCCACGAACCAGTAGGAACACTCGCTATTGGTTATACCCCGCATTGCGAGCCGGAAACCCTAGCCCGGTCGTTCAAGGACAAGGGAATCAAGAATGCGACTTGGAAGATTGGCTTTCACCCTGATTTTATGCAAAAATGCAAGTTTCTAGTTGACTTAGGCTTTAACAGCCGAGAGCCAATAAATATCAAGGGGCAGATGGTAGCACCGAAAGATGTACTGCTGCATTTACTCTATAACCAGCCTGAGGAGACACTAAAACAACCTGAATATCGAGCTGAGATAGTGGTCATAGTTGAGGGAGTAGAAGTTGGGCAAAAAGTGGAGTACTCGGCAAGTCTTTTCGCTTCGCCTAAGGCTGTAGAGGCGATGAAATCCCCGTTCAAGAAGGCCAAGCAGGCTGTCCCTATTGCCAGAGTCGGTGTTTATGCCGCAATAGTTGGGTTGATACTGGCTCGTGGACAGGCTGAGGAGAAAGGGTGTTTACCACCAGAGGTTTGTATACCGCCTGAGCTGTTTCTTAAAGAGGCGGCTAAAAGAGGACACCAAATAGAAATAACTAGGAAGGTATTGCTCCAAGGGTAAGAACGTTGGAGGTAGAAGTAGTCTTGACAGTGGGTATTGACCAATTCAACTAAGGGTGTGACGGAAGACGGTTTAAATAATAGGGCTACCAAAAATTTAGGAATGCTGATAGTAGTCTTCCTGTACCTGCCGGTCGTTCCGTTTGCCACCTACTGGTCTCCACTGTCCCTATGGCTGCCTGAGCTGATCCTAAGGCCAAAGGTTTTGATGTGACCGGGGAGTTTAAATAGAAAGGCACTTATAGAGTAATGATGCGTAACAACTTTGGTGCTTGTCAGGAAATAGTCCTCAGGGAGGGGACATGAGAATTGTTTGTCCTGATGGGTCAGTTACGGACCGAGAGTTTCTGAGCGCTGAGCTAGAGGGAAAGCTTCGACAATTGGGCTCATTCTCTTGGTTTTATGGTCATCCAGAGACTTCAGAGAGCTATCTGGAGCGGGTGAAAGATGCTGACGGGATTCTTCTCAATTGGGACATCCCTGCTGAGGTACTCAGCTCTTGTCCCAAGTTGCGCATCGTTTCTTTCACAGGCACAGACCCTCGTAAGTTTGTAGACTTGTCCTTGGCCACTCGCAAGGGGATTGTAGTAACTAATACTCCCCACTACGGAGACCATGCTGTAGCCGAGCACACCATGGCTCTAATCCTGTGTTGTGCCAAGCGTATTGTCCAGCTCAATGGCCTTATGCGTCAGGGGGTTTGGGAGCAAGATTTGTACAATACGGAACTTTGGGGCAAGACACTGGGTCTAGTTGGATTGGGTGGGATAGGTATAGAAGTATCCCGCTTAGCTCAAGCCTTTGGCATGCAGGTTCTATGCTGGACGCACCACCCAACCACGGAACGGGCTCTGAGACATGCTGTTCGGTTTGTTACCTTGAAGAAGCTCTTTGAACAATCGGACGTGGTCACTTTGCACCTGTCTCATACACCGGAAACAGAAAGGATAATCACCAGAGAGCTCCTGAGACTCCTGAGGCCTGGAGCTATCTTAGTGAATGCCGCCCGTGCCGAACTGGTGGATAATCAAGCCCTGGCTGAGCTGCTTGCCGAGAAGAAATTGGGTGCAGTAGGACTAGACGTTTACGATGTGGAGCCAGTTGAGCCTGACAATCCTTTCTTGGGAATGGAGAATGTTGTCTTGGCTCCTCATGTGGCTTTTAATACTGCTGAAGCCAACACCAATATCTTGAATATCAGTGTTGACAACTTGGTGGCTTTCTTTTCTGGCCATCCGCAAAATGTGGTAAACCCTGAGTCACTAGTAGGCCACGGCGACTCGTGACAAAGACTAAGGGATTGAGGGTGCCTCTTGCTGATATGATGATTACGAGGGGAAAAGCCTGACTTTTAGTTAGTGGAGCTGGCAGCTAATCCTCACTTCGCTGAAGAATTCACCCGCGCCATGCTCCGGTGAGATAAATAATCCTACCGAGGGAAGGGTAACAGCAGTACATATTAAATAGGAGGCCAACATGATGGGAGCCGAGAAAATCTGGTGGTTTGGGGGCGAGTATACGAAAGAAGACCTGAAGAGAATGGACCCTGTATTTCTTCGAGCTCTGTTCCGCGAGCGAATACATCATACTATAGAGGTCGAAATTCTCCCAACCCTTCTGGGAAGGAAGAAGCTATCACCCGGATTCGGACTACAGCCGCAATTAATCCTTGATATTTGGAAGGAAAGAGGCTTTTCGGATGATGCCC
>DAOWJH010000061.1 GCA_030640495.1 Dehalococcoidia bacterium
ATCGCCTCAATATTATTATATCCCTTTGGTGAGATTGTTTATCAACCCTTCGGGCTTGAGCCCTCTAGGGCGAAGCCTCACCCCTTAATCCCCCTCTCCTTCAAAGGGGAGGGGGAAGTATAGGTTTTGAAGGGGCTTTGCCCCTTCAAACTACCCCTTATGAACGCTTATCGTTGTGCCAGTGTTGCCTCTCTCCATCTCCCTGAGTAAGGCATGTGGCTGTCTACCATCTATGATGCAGGTAGTTGAGGTGTTAGATAGGGCTTTCAGGCAGGCTTTAATCTTAGGAATCATCCCCCCCGAAGCCACACCTGAAGCCATCAAAGCCTCAGCTTCAGCGGGTGATAGCCGAGGTAGCAACTTGCCTGAGCGGTCACAGATACCAACCACATCGGTTAAAAAGATAAGCCGTTCAGCACTAATAGCGGCAGCAATTTCGCCAGCCACAATATCGCTATTAATGTTAAGCATGCGTATAGTTTCGTCTGGCTTATCAAAAGAACGGAGACTGATGGGGGCAACTACCGGGATATAGTTTGCCTGTAACAGAACCTCTACAGGAGTAAGGTCTATCTTGGCTACCGAACCGACATAGCCCAGCTCTATACCCTTAATCCTGCCTTGAATAAAAGCCCCATCTACGCCGCTAATACCTACCGCCTGACCGCCCAAGCCATTGATAGCGGCTACAATCTCCTTGTTGGCTAAGCCAGCTAGCACTGAAATCACCACCTCAAGGGTCGCCCTATCAGTTACCCGTTCGCCCTGGACAAATCTAGTGGAGATACCTTGCCTGGTGAGCCACTCAGTTATTAATTTACCACCACCATGCACTATAACCAATGGTTTGCCTTGGTGCTGGAGATAAACTATATCCTCAGTAGTAGTATCCTGACTACCTAAGGTAGCTCCACCGAGCTTAATCACGATAACTTTATCTAGCATTTGGTAACCCTATCCCCCTACGACTCCCTTAGCTAATAACCCGAACAGGTTTTAATTTTCTAGAACATCCACATTAAGTGGTATATTGGCTGTTAATAGTTACATATTCTTCGGACAGGTCACAACCCCAAGCGGTAGCGGCTGCGCTTCGCAAATTAAGGTTTAAGTCTATAGATACCTCACTTCCCCTCAGTGCTTCTACTACACTCTCCTTATCAAAGGGCAAGGGTCTACCCCCCTTTACCACACAAATACCCCCGAGGTGAAGGTCAATCTTTGATTCCACCACCTCCACCCCACTCCGCCCTACCGCCGCCATAATCCGTCCCCAATTGGGGTCGCTGCCGTGCACTGCCGCCTTCACCAGGGGTGAGCCTACTATGGTTCGGGCAGCTAACCTTGCCTCAGCAACACTAGATGCCCGGCTAACAGTAACCTCAATCAGCTTGCTGGCTCCCTCACCATCGCTGGCGATGGATTTAGCCAGATAGATACAAACCTGGTCAAGGGCTTGCTGAAAAGCATCAGCTAGCCTGGAGTCTTGTTTAATCACCTCATTGCTGCCCGCCAGCCCGTTAGCCATTATCAGCACCATATCACTAGGACTGGTATCCCCATCAATTGAAACCATATTAAAGGAATTATCTACCGCCTGCCGTAGCGTTAGTCTAAGAAAATCTATGTCCACGGCGGCATCAGTGGTTAAGAAACAAAGCATAGTAGCCAGATTAGGATGAATCATCCCCGAGCCTTTGGTTACCCCACCAATGATAAACCCACTGCCACCAACCATGGCAGCTATCTCTTTAGGCACAGTATCAGTGGTCATCATCGCCTTTATCAGCGAATGACCGCCATCGGTAGAAGGAATAATCTGTCCTATACCAGCTCTTATTAGCTTCATAGGTAGCCGATGCCCAATCACCCCGGTACTAGCCACCAGAACATCCTCAGGTGATGCCCCGACTCTCTCAGCAGTCAGAGCTGCCATCTCAGCAGCATCGGCAAGACCCTGCTCGCCAGTGCAGGCATTGGCACAGCCACTATTTACCACTACTGCCACCGCTCTCCCTCTTTGTAACCGCTGCTGAGACAAAACTACCGGTGCTGCCTTGATTCTATTAGTTGTAAATACACCAGTAGCCACACAGGGGGCTTCAGAAATGAGGATGCCCAGGTCTAAAACATCCGTAGCCCTTTTCTTTATCCCGGCATAGGTAGCACCAGCCTGAAACCCCTTGGGCGAGGTAACCGTGCCCTCGGGGATAAACTCAATTTTAGCTTCCATTGTTAATTAAACTATAGCATACTCCATATAGCTAGGGCAACGAGATTATTTACCATATATGGCAAAGGCCCGCCTCCAGTGGTAGAATGTTTAACAAGGAGGTTTGGAATAGTAATGGAATTAAAGACAGTCTATTTTGAAAATCCAGGCAGAGAGAATACTGAGGCGGTGCTCCGTATTGTTAAACAGCGAGCTGAGGAGCTGGGTATCAATACGATTCTGGTGGCATCCACCAAAGGTAATACTGCGGTAAGGGCTATGGATGTCCTTCAAGGGTTAAGGGTTATTATAGTAACCCATGTTACCGGCTTCCGTGCCCCCGATACTCAGGAATTCACCGAGGAGAGCAGGAAAATAGTTGAGGACAAGGGGGGCATAATACTGACTACTGCCCATGCCTTTGCTGGACTGAGCCGCGCCATGCGCCACAAGTACAATATGTATGTCTGGGGGGAGGTAATCGCCGATACGCTGCGCATTTTTGGTCAGGGGATGAAGGTTGCCTGTGAGATACCCCTGATGGCGGCTGACAGTGGTCTGGTGAGCACTGATGAGGATGTTATCTCTATAGCTGGTGATAGCCGAGGCGCTGATACCGCAGTAGTGCTCAGGCCGGTAAATACCGACAAATTTTTTGACCTCAAGGTTAAAGAGGTTCTGTGCAAGCCTCACTTTTAGGAGTTGTGACCCCACCCGCTTAATCCCTCCTCCTTAGGAAGGAGAGGGGGAAGTTTTTTGACGGGGCTTAAAGCGAGATGAGCTAGTTCAGATAGATGGGTGACACTATAATAATAGTGTTATCATGAGAATAATAAGTGGTACAGTTTCTGGGGTTTCTCGTCTGTCAAGAGTTGGGAACGAGCACAATAACTTGACTCCTTACTCAATTTAGTGTTAAATTTAATTTTGGTGTTAATAGATAACGCGATTTGTTGAGGCTGAGTGCTTTTTCCAAAAAGGCTCGGCTTTACTATGGCAAAAGAGGGTCTAGATGAAGATTGCCATTAGTGGTAAAGGAGGGGTAGGGAAGACGTTGCTAGCTTCTCTTCTTTCTAAGACATTCGCTGAGTCTGGTTACTCTGTTATAGCTATAGATGCTGACCCTGATTCCAATCTAGCTGCTAGTCTTGGTTTTCCCCATTCTGAAAAGATAGCTCCTATATCTGAGATGAGCGACCTTATTGCAGAAAGAACAGGGACACGACCTGGTCAAGTGGCACCTTATTACAGGCTAAATCCCAAAGTCGGTGATTTGCTCGAGAAGTATGCTTTTGAATATAACGGAATCAGATTAATGGTGATGGGGCGAATTAAGAAGGGAGGCAGCGGTTGTTATTGCCCGGAAAATGCTTTATTACAAGCCCTGGTTATTCATCTACTCCTGTCAAGAAATGAGGTGGTTATTTTGGATATGGAGGCTGGAATTGAGCACTTAGGACGGGCAACAGCTAGGGCAGTAGATAAACTGATTGTAGTGGTGGAACCAGGTAGGCGAAGTGTCGAAACAGCTTATAAAATCGACAAGCTAGCCAAGGATATTGGTTTATCAAGTATCGCCATAGTAGGAAACAAGATTCGGAGCCAGGCAGAGAAGGAGTTTTTGACTTCTAGTTTGTCTGGCTTTGACTTCCTCGGTTTTATCCCTTATGACCAAGCAATAATAGAAGCCGATCTTGCTAATCTTTCCCTTCTTGATTCCAGCCAGCAGATTATCAATGAAGTGAGAAATGTCTATCAAGCTTTGTTATCCACAATTCAGGCACCAAGTAAAATAAAGTAGTCAGAAAGGTTTCAATGGGGAATCCTTAAATAATAAAGGAGGTTTCAATGGCTTACGACGCGGTAAAGATGAAGGATTGGCAGATTGCAGAAGCTGCCGAAGAAAACATGCCAACGCCAGATGAGTGGCGGGAAAAACTAAATCTACAAAAGGATGAGGTAATTCCTTTCGGGAGACTATCCCGGCTCGACTTCTTGAAGATAATTGAGCGCCTCAAGGACAAACCAGACGGCAAATACATTGAAGTGACCGCCATAACCCCCACACCATTAGGTGAGGGGAAGACTACAACCGCAATGGGTCTTCTGGAGGGTATGGGTAAGCGGGGACTGAATGTGGGTGGCTGTATTCGCCAGCCCTCAGGCGGTCCCACCATGAACATCAAGGGAACTGCTGCCGGCGGTGGCAACGCATTAATTATCCCCCTAACTGATTTTTCTATGGGGCTGGCCGGTGACATCAACGATATCACCAATGCCCATAACCTAGCCATGGTTGCCCTTACCAGTAGAATGCAGCACGAGCGTAACTACGATGATGAGCAACTGGCTAAGCGCAGCCGGATGCGTCGCTTAGATGTTGACCCCTCTAGAGTAGAGATGGGCTGGGTTATAGACTTTTGTGCCCAGAGCCTCAGGAGTATCATTATCGGCATCGGCGGGCGCATGGATGGCTTCCTGATGCAATCTAAGTTCGCCATCACCGTAAGTTCCGAGCTTATGGCTACGCTATCAATTGTCAGGGATTTAGCCGACCTGCGGGAAAGACTGGATAACATTACCGTAGCTTACGACAAGAAAGGTAATCCTGTTACCACCGGCGACCTGGAGGTAGGTGGTGCCATGACTGCCTGGATGCGCAACACCATTAACCCCACTTTAATGTGTACTGTTGAGTATCAGCCATGCATGGTACACGCTGGTCCATTTGCTAATATCGCTGTAGGCCAGTCCTCCATCATTGGTGACCGCGTTGGACTGAAGTTGTTTGATTACCACGTTACTGAGAGCGGCTTCGCTGCCGATATCGGCTTTGAGAAATTCTGGAATGTCAAGTGCCGCTATAGCGGTCTCAAACCACATGTCTCAGTACTCACCACCACTATTCGGGCACTGAAGATGCACGGTGGTGGGCCCAGGGTTGTAGCTGGTCTGCCTCTGTCCGATGACTACACTAAAGAGAACCTAGGACTCTTGGAGAAGGGCCTACCCAATATGGTGCATCATATCAATACCATTAGGCAATCCGGTATGAATCCGGTAGTGTGCATCAATAGCTTCCATACTGACACAAAGGATGAGATTGCCATGGTGCGGAAGGCAGCCGAGGCAGCTGGGGCACGTTGCGCTGTGAGCACCCACTGGGCTAATGGTGGTGATGGAGCTCTAGAACTGGCTGATGCCGTCAAGGACGCTTGTGAAGATAAGTCTGATTTTAAATTCCTGTATCCTATGGAAATGAAGCTGAGAGATAGGGTTGACAAGATTGCCAAAGTGGTCTATGGGGCTGATGGTGCGTCTTGGGCCCCTGAAGCTGAGGCCAAAGCCAAGAGATTTGAGTCTGACTCCAAGTATGATGACTATGCTACCATGATGGTAAAGACTCATCTGAGTCTCACCCACGACCCGTCAATCAAAGGTGTTCCCAAGGGTTGGACCTTGCCCATCCGTGACGTTTTGATTTATTCTGGGGCTAAATTCCTATGCCCCTGCGCTGGGGCCATCAGCCTGATGCCAGGGACTTCTTCTGATCCCGCTTATCGAGGGGTCGATGTAGATGTGAAAACAGGAAAGGTCAGCGGTATATTTTAGTATTTCCTTTGTGGTGCTTGATAACACAGGAAGTTAGATGACGAAGAACTCAACAAATAAAAAGAGAAGGGTTCACTTTGACCCCGATAATGTTGACATTGTCGTCGAAGAAGGTGCCTCTCTTCTAGGGACAGCTATTGCTGCCGGGGTACACATTTACGCTGATTGTGGAGGTGCTGGTGTTTGCGGCACCTGTAAGGTCTTAATTAAAGAGGGGGAAGTGGAAAGCACTAGGACTGAGAAGCTCTCCGACGAGGAGTATGAGCGAGGTTTTAGGCAAGCTTGTCAAAGTAGGGTAATCACTGATTTAGAGGTCTTTGTTCCCGTAGAATCAAGATTGGAAGTAGGTGCTCTTGCTCGGGAGAGAAGCGCAGATTGGGAGATAAGCAAAAAAGTTGCGGCTACTAGCCAAAAACTAGAGACTTTAGCTACAGAGTGGACATTTAATCCACCTATCAGCAAACTTTTCCTTGAACTCACTCCCCCAACTTTAGCCAATAATGTAAGTGACTTAACCAGGTTATTAAGAGGGTTGAAAGAGAGGTATAACCTTAATAACCTTTCAGTAGATTTTAATGTGGTAAAGAAGATGGCACGTGTGTTACGGGAGGGCAACTGGAAAGTTACCGTTACTACCCTTGTGACAGAACCTAAAACTGGATCCAATGGTGAGCGAAGTTCAATACTGACAAACATTGAACCAAGAGATACGAGAAGGAGATTTTATTCCCTAGCTTTTGATATTGGAACCACTGCCGTCCGTGCCCAATTAATTGATTTAAACCGAGGAAAAGTTCAAGCTGATGGGATTCAGTATAACAGGCAGATTAGTTATGGTGGAGATGTTATTACTCGTATAAATTATTGTAAGCAGCCAGATGGTCTTACCACTCTGCAACAAGCAGTTGTCGGTACTATGAATGAGCTGATTAATGACCTATTGCGCCAATTCAGGATTAAGAGAGAGAATATTTATCATATTGTTGTTGCTGGCAATACGACGATGATGCAGTTCCTTCTCGGTCTCGAGCCAGAGTTCTTAAGATTACATCCTTATGTGCCGACAATTAATATTCCTCCTCTAGTGAAGGCAAATTCTTTGGGATTAGAGGTAGGCGAACATGTTTATCTCTACGCTCTTCCTTCAGTGGCGAGCTATGTTGGAGCTGATATAGTTTCTGGAATTATCGGAACAGGTGTATATCAGAGACGTAAATTAACGCTTTATGTAGATATAGGAACAAATGGTGAGATAGTGGTTGGAAACTCAGACTGGATGGTAAGCGCCTCTTGTTCGGCTGGTCCTGCCTTTGAAGGTGGCGGGGTAAAGCATGGCATGATAGCAACCCAAGGGGCTATTGAAGGATTTGAGGTAAATCCTTCAAACCTTGAGCCAACAATTGAGGTCATTGGTAACACAAAGCCAAAGGGAATCTGCGGCTCAGGTTTGGTAAATATTACCGCGAAGCTTCTTGAAGCTGGGGGCATTGGTCAGGATGGGAAATTTAAAACCGACCTCCCCACAAAGAGGATTAGGGAAGGCGTAGATGGCTATGAATATGTCCTTTGCTGGGCTCCGGAGACTCAAATCAACGAGGATATTGTTATCACTGAGGTTGATCTTGATAATCTTATCCGAGCCAAAGGAGCCATGTATGCCGGCTATAAGACATTAATCAAAAGTGTGGGACTTGCCTCTGCCGATTTAGAGCAGGTGATTATCGCTGGTGCTTTGGGTAGTCATCTTGATATCGAGAATGCCATTTTTATCGGGCTTTTCCCTGACATACCACGGGATAGATACATATTTATTGGCAATGGCTCTCTCCTGGGAGCAAGATTAACTTCTTTCTCTACTGATATGCTTGATGCCGGAGCAAAAGTTGCTGGAATGATGACCAATTTTGAATTGAGCGAAAGGACTGATTTTAATAACAATTATATCGCTGCTCTATTTTTACCCCATACCAATATTGATGACTTTCCTTCGGTGAAGGAAAAGTTAGCTAAGCCGCAAAAAAATTAAATTGAGTTAGGAGAATAACTATTTGACTGCTCCCGTTGCTGTAGCTGGGAAGGGTGGTAGTGGAAAGACATCGCTGGCAAGTCTCATTATTCGTTACCTAATGAAGAAAGACAAAGGTCCAATTCTGGCGGTTGATGCTGACCCTAATGCCAAGTTGGGGAGAAGGCGAAAGCCATTACCCCGGTACCTGGAGGGGCTAGACCTATGACTGTAACTATGCTTATACTAAACATAGTAAGGGCGGCGAAACTAGCTGCTAGCTTAGGCTAGGAGGAGGAAAGAATGGAATATAAGGCTGAGGAAAAGAGCGCCCCTGGCAGAGAGAAGGTAGAAGTATTAGGGGCAACATTTGAGGAGGGTAAGCCCGAGGGCGAGGAACTGGGAAGGTGGAGGCAGAAATTGAGGAATAGAGAAGAGAGGCTCAGATATTTACAAACCGGTGAGAGATATTGGTATGGGAAAGACTGGTTTGGCAGTGAAAAGAGGAAGAATCCGGCTTAATTTTTTTGGGGAAACAATTCCTATCTGATTAGCTTTGAATTGTTTTTGTAGTTATGTAAAGGAGAGTGGGAATGGTATTTGAAATTCCTAAAACATCATATACCGGCAAAGTTAGAGAGATAAAAGTAGGTAAAGGGGATAAGAGTGTAACCGTTGGCGGGGAGACAGCTTACCCCTTTTACCTTTTTGAAGGCGAAATGCCTCACTTACCTAAGATAGCTATGGAGGTTTGGGACTCGCCACCTGCGGAGTGGGCTGAAGCTGCTCTAGAGCCTTTTCTTGGTGTAACTGATGACCCTGTTGCCTGGGCAAAGAAATGTATCAATGATTATGGTGCTGAGATGATTGCCCTACAACTGGTGAGTACCGACCCTAATGGGCTTGACCGGGGGGCTGATGAGGCGGCTGAGGTTGTCAAGAAGGTAGCTGATGCTATTGATGTTCCCCTAATTGTTTGGGGCACAGCTAACCATGAAAAAGATACTGAGGTTCTAAGGAGGGTATGCGAGCTCTGCCAGGGGAAGAATCTGATTATCGGACCAACGGAGGAGGGAGACCATAAAAAGATTGGCGCCTCAGCTATTGGTTATCACCATACACTAATTGCGTCAACTCCTATAGATATAAACCTGGCTAAGCAGCTTAATATTCTATTAGGTAACCTTGGAGTTCCCGATGAACAAATTATGATAGACCCTACTGTCAGCGGTATAGGCTATGGTATTGAATATTGTTTCTCAGTAATGGAGAGGATGAGGATGGCAGGATTAACTCAGCAGGATGAAAAACTTCAGTTCCCAATTGTTTGCAATATATCTAAGGAGGTGTGGAAGATCAAGGAAGTCCACATTCCAACGGAGGAAGACCCTAGTCTGGGGGATGCCAAGAAGAGAGGGATTTTAATAGAAGCAATATCAGCTATGGTATTGCTACTGGCAGGGGGTGATGTGTTGATCATGAGGCACCCAGAGGCGATAAAGTTAGTTCGAGACATGGTGGCTGAACTGACAGCTTCCTGAGTAATTAAGGATGGAGGGAATGTAGATGGTAGAAGAGGCAAACACCAAGAGTTTTGACGAAGCTAGTATCAAGATGATAGAGAAAGCGGCTAGCGATGGGGTTAATACTGTTTTTGATAGGGTTGAGGCAATGAAGCCTTGCCCCATAGGAGCAGTAGGTAGTTGCTGTAAGCATTGCGGAATGGGGCCGTGCCGGGTGCCTCTGCCCAGGGGAAAAACAGAAACACCGGAGGAGAAACAAAAGAGGAGGGGCATCTGTGGCGCCACTGCCGAGACCATCGCTGCTCGTAATTTTATTCGAATGGTAGCTGGTGGAGCAGCGGCCCACTCTGACCATGGTCGGGGGGTAGCTGAGCTCTTCCTGGCAGTAGCCAAGGGAGAAGCCCCAGGCTATGAGATTAAAGATGAGCAGAAGCTGCTGCAAGTGGCTCTAGATTGGGGCGTTGAAATTGGAGACCGCAGTAACACTGAAATAGCCATTGATATTGGTGAAATGGCTCTGGCTGAGTTTGG
>DAOWJH010000072.1 GCA_030640495.1 Dehalococcoidia bacterium
CCTCTAAATGAGGATGACAATACTTTCTTCTTGTTACAGAGGAGTATAGCTATGAAATGGAATAAAAAGCTGGTAGCAGTGGCGGTAGCCATAATTTTTGGTTTAAGTTTTATTCTTGTCCCGCTGGCAAGCCAGGTGTCACCAACCCAGGCGGCTGTAACCTGGGTTAAATCCTCAACCCCGGTTACCCTGGACAGCCAGAGGTATGTCGCCGATGCCTGGGTCATCACCGATGGCACTACCTATGAAATGTGGTACACACACGGCAAAAAAGACCTGAGCCTTACTGAAATCATAGACGTTGTAAGAACCCTAAACCTTGGTAATCTCATAAATGATGTAGTAAATCTAGACCGTACACAATTCCTAAATGACCTGAGTGACCTGGTCGGAGACGTTGATGTCATCTTAGGCATCCTTGATGGCACCAGCGCCGTCATTGGTTATGCCACTTCACCTGATGGCAGAGATTGGACGGTGGAAATATCTGAAGTCGTAGGGCTTGCCGGAAGTAGCGCCGCCTGGGATAGTGTTGGTGCTCCCTGTGTCGTCAAGAACAGTGCTACCGACTATGAAATGTGGTATACCCGTATCGAAACAGACCTTACCCCGACTGACCTTGAAGATACCCTGACTGACATGGGAGGTACCACAGCCGTAAGAAAAGCTGCCATTTTAGACCTGCTTAATAGTACCAGCACCGTCATTGGCTATGCTACCTCAACCGACGGTGAAACATGGGCGGTGCAGAATTCTGAAGTGCTTCCGCTGAGTAGCGATAACGTGTGGGATAGTGTTGGCACCCCCTGTGTCGTCAAGAACGATGCTACTGACTATGAAATGTGGTATACCCGCCCCGAAGCAGACCTTACTCAGGCCGACCTTGATACTATCCTGGCAGATATAGCTAACTTTGGCATCGCTGACTTGCTGGACCTCCTTGATGGTACCAGCACCGTCATTGGCTATGCTACCTCAACCGACGGTGAAGTGTGGGCGGTACAGGACTCCCAGGTGCTTCCGGTGGGTAGCACTATCGGCGCCTGGGATAGTGTTGCTGACCCCAGTGTTATCAAGACCGGTGGCAGCTACGAGATGTGGTATACAAATGGCAACACAGACCTTGCCCCGGCCGACCTCCCGACCCTGCTGGACGAAATAATAGAGCTAGGCCCCATTGCCCTTTGGACTACTCTGAGGGACGAGGGTCTCACCGAGTTTTTACTCGACCTGGTTGCTCTGGACATTGATGACATTAAAAGTATTTTGGATGATACCAGCACTGTTATTGGCTATGCCACTTCCAGTGACGGTGAAACCTGGATAGTGCAGGATTCTCAACACCTTGTCGGCAGTAGCGACAGCCCATGGAGTAGCGTGGCTGCTCCCAGTGTGACCAAGACCGGCAACAAATATGAGATGTGGTATACCGAGGGTATAGATGACCTTAGTTTACAGGATCTCTGGGACCTCGCCCTTGGCGATGACCTGCCCATTGGCTATGCCTACTACATTCCTGCTGCCCCAGGTCCAGGCCCGTCTGCACCGCCAACAGCCGAAGAAATTGAGGAGATGGACCCCGATGATGCCGCCGACGCTTTAGAGGAGATGGACGCCGACGATGCCGCCGACATTATGGAGGAGATAGACCCCGACGATGCCGCCGACATTTTTGAAGAGATGGATAGCGGTGATGCTGCTGACATTGTGGAAGAGATGGATCCTGATGATGCCGCTGCCATTGTGGAAGAGATGGACCCCGGTGATGCCGCCGACATTTTTGAGGAGATGGATATTGATGATGCCGCGGCTGTGATGGAGGAGTTAACCCCTGACACGCTGACTGACGTAATAGGGGAGATGACAGAGGATGCCTTGACGGATATCCTGCCCGGCTTATCCCCTGATACGCTGTATTCAG
The DNA here is from genome assembly GCA_030640495.1 of Dehalococcoidia bacterium. Classification (GTDB taxonomy): domain Bacteria; phylum Chloroflexota; class Dehalococcoidia; order Dehalococcoidales; family DAOWJH01; genus DAOWJH01. The sequence goes on from DAOWJH010000072.1 coordinate 1,922, forward strand.
TCGACCCCGAGGTACTCTTTGATTCTCTGCCCAATGTTCCTACCGAGCAACTGCTAAGTGAGGAGCCACCTCAGCCGCCAGCCGAGGCAACAGCACCAGTTGTAGTCTATACCACGCCTAGCGGAGCTAGATACTTGGCAGTTCGAACCTGGGCTGGAGAGTGGGTGGTAGTGATGGCAACCCCAATGCCTGTAGACCAGCTTATGATAAAGACCAAACAAGCCCTTACCGATGTTGAGACTACTGTAGACATATTTGACCAACGACCGTCAGAAGCAGCCGTTAGCCTGCCTGCTGACCAGGTTGTTTACACTTACCTTAGCATCACTTTTGACAACGCTACACCTGAAGATATAGAGCTAGGCCACATAACTTTCCAGGTAGAGAATGAGTGGCTTGAGCAAAACTCCATACATAAGTGGTCAGTAGCTTTGAACCGGTATGACCCCGAGCTTGGGCAATGGATTACCCTCCCCACTAAGAGGGTAAGAGAGGATGGCTCGTATATATACTACACCTCTACCATTACCCACTTCTCAACCTTCGCCATCTCAGGCAGTCAGGTTCTACCCTCGTTGAATTTCGAGGTTGCCGACCTTACTATCAGCCCTGTTGAGGCTGAGACTGGCCAGTCCATTACCATCAGTGCTGACATTACCAATATCTCCAGCGAAGCAGCAACCTATGTTGCCACCCTGTGGATTGATAACACAGTAGAAGCCGGCCAGGATATATACCTGGAAGCTGGCGAGACCGAACCAGTGTCTTTCACCGTGACTCGTGACGCTGAAGGCAGTTACGACGTCAGGATTGACCGTCTCTTCAGCAGCTTTAGTGTAACCGAGGTAGAGGTAGTTGAGGCACCGGCTAACTTTGTTGCTAGCGACCTATCCGTATTTCCTACCGAGGTTGATATCGGACAACAGGTAACCATCAGTGTCGTTATCACTAATATTGGTGACCTTACTGGTAGCTATGAGGTAGCCCTTAAGATAGATGATGTAGTGGTGGCTACCGAGGATGTAACTCTAGCTGGTGGTGCCAGCCAGACGGTAGTCTTCTCCACAGCCAGGGAGGTTGCTGGAACTTACACGGTAACCATTGATAGTCTATCAGAAACATTTGAGGTTAAGGCACTACCCCCTCCGGTCAAACCAATTAACTGGTGGCTTATTGGTGGCATCATTGCCGGCGTGATAATTATTGGCTTGGTTATCTGGCAGGTTATTACTCGCCGGAGAGTCTAACCTGCTCAATGGCTGACAAAACGGGGGGAGCTAATGCTCCCCCTATTGCTATTAAACAAGATGGTAGGAAGAAGATGAGACGAAGATTACTTCAGGTGGGGATTCTATGGCGCCCGCTCATTGCCCTGATTTTAGCGCTATGCCTGATTCCTGTTTGCTCTCATCCGGTAGCTGCTCCAAGCGTGGATGATTATTTTTCATATAGCTATAATGTGGAATTCGGTTGGATATATTATTATTGACAAGAGTGCTGAGGATCAGGATACCTCATCGTGAGTTGAAATGGGAAATCCTGGTTATACTATTCTTTAGGTAGGGGATACGAGGATGGGGTTGCTAAATAGAGAGGTGCAGCAAGTTTCATGGCATTTTTGAGAAGGTTAAGATGCCCTAACTGCGGGCAAAAAGCCACAGGTATCTCTTGCCCCTGGTGTAGCTATCCTTTAATGAGGGGTAGAGCAGTCAAAGAACCAAGAGAGCAAAAGCGCCTTAAAAAGCCTGTTCAAGCGAGAGCAAAGGCCGAGCCGAAGGCGAAGGAAGAAGCGAGAGCAAAGACCGAGCCGAAGGCGAAGGAGAAAGCTAGAGAAAAGGCTAAAACCACTAAAAATCTATATACCTGGGCTGGTCTTGGGCTACTGGTTGCTGGCAGTCTGGTATTTCTGGCAGCTTACTTTGTCCTTCTTCTAACCTGGCTAGCCGCTCTAGGAATATCCATGCTTATCCTATCATTTATTCTTCTCGCCCTGGGAAGGACTATTCCCAAGCTTTCACCTGAGGTCAGCGCCCTCTTCCTCGAAACCGGCATTAATAACATAGCCGCCCTAGTGGAAGAACTGGGGATTAAATCAAAAGCTATTTACCTCCCCTCCTCACTAACCAGTGGCGGGCCGCAGGTGCTTATCCCCTTTCACTTTAATCCCTTACTATCCCCGATAACCAAGGCTTTCCCCCAACGGCTTATTGTTAGATATGGAGCCAGCTCTGATGATATCGGTCTGCTAGTGACTACAACCGGGACTACAGCCGTTGGTATGCTGGAGTCAATACCAGGTCCTATTTCAGCCGAGCTTGAATCGGCACTGACCTTCCTGTTTAGGGGGATATTAGGTGTGGCTGATGGAACTAGAGTTATTACCAGTGAAAATCATATTGAGGTAGAAATATATAACTCCCATATTGAGAACAAAACTGCCTGGTTCCACCAGTGCCTGGGAGGACCTCTGGCCTCAGTAGTTGCCTCGGTGGCTGCTGAAGCCTGGAATAGACCAGTTACTATTAATCAGGAAGAGCACCACAGGGGAAGATGCTCTATTGAACTAGAGGTGCTGGGTGAAGATATATAATAGCTATATTCTTATTATTGCCACCCTGCTTTTGCTAACTACCGTCATCCTGGTTGCCCTGGGACAGAACTCACTCGATGTTTACTATACTACCTATGTCATAGAGGCACTTATTGTTACCGAGCTGTATGTATACTTCAATGCTAAGGCTCGTCACGGACTAAGCTTGGTTAGCGCCATTCTATTTGGGGGCTTTTTGGTTATCGTATCCCTGCAGGTTATTAAGATATTAGTATGAAAAGATTGGCTATTGCTCTCTCCATAATACTTTTGCTGGCAATATTTTCCCCCTGCTTTTCTATCATTGCCCAGCCCACTCATATTCCTCACCAGAACCCGGCTACAGCTAAAGGCTCACCAGAGCCAGCAGCACTACTGCTCTTCTATAGTAATGTATTCGACCTGGCAGCCGTTAGACAATACCAAGATGCTCAAAGCCTGCTCGACGAGCTAGAATACGCTAATATTCCCGCCGAACTACAGAATACCATAGACTCTTATACTAGGCTCTCCAGCCAATTGCTCACCACCGTGAATAATCTGGAGTCCCTTCTCGATGAGGTATCAACTTTATTTTCTAGCGAGCAGGTTAGCGATGCCAAGCAAAAACTCAATGAAGCTGAGGCAACTATTTATAGCGCCCAATTCCTGCTGGAAGATATTGAGGCAGCAGCCAATACCCTAGGCAACAGATTGGGTGTTTTGGCCGCTCCAGCCGGTAGTCAGATTAGACTTGCCTATGAGCGTCTGGAGGAGAATCTACACCGGGTCAGACAGCTTATTAATGAGCTTAATCAGCTTCGGGAGAGCCTCGGTCTTGACCCCCTGATGGTAGTCGAGACCAGCTTCTACTATCCTACCTTCCTTGAGGTCTCAGCCCCAGAGACTGCCTACCCCGGGCTGCCTATTATCATCAGCGGTCGGGTTAGCTCAACTGATGGCACTATAGACCGAACGGTCAAGGTGCTTTTAGATAATGCCCCGATTGCTCAAGAAATAATACGAGGTCAGTTCAGCCTCCGGGTGACCCCGCCCCAACAGGTTTCAACTGGAAAACATAGCCTAACCGTGGTGGTTACCCCCCAGGGGCGCTATTCTGGTGTTGTAAAGAGCCTGACTATTAATATCTCAACGCTTCCAATACAAACAGATATCCAGCTCCCACTATTCCTTGTCACTCCTAAATCAATTCAGATTAGGGGTAAGGTGTACTACAGCCTTAGTCCCGTTCAGGATGCCAGGGTGAGCCTCAAGTTCAGGGATTCCTTGACCACGGTCAAAACATCTACTGATGGCAGCTTTACCACTACCATAGAGGCACCCCTTGACCTATCTCTAATTGGTCCCCAGGAATTAACCATAACCGTTGAACCGGTTGAACCGTGGTATGCTTCACCCCAGATAGAGAGGGGGATTTTTACCATAAACCCGGCAAATATAGGCTTGATGTTAGTCGCCTTCATCTCCCTGGGGCTACTGGTATTCACCAGGGTCAGAGCCAGGCCGGTTAGACCCCGAGAAGAAGTGGTCATCCCCGAGGCTAAACTCCGAGAACCACCCACTATTGCTCCACCACCAGGACCAAGATATGAATTCACCGGCATCAAGGGTAGAATACTCTCAGCCTATCTGGATGGGCTTGAGACTGTGGAGAGGGTAACCAGCATTCCCATGGCACCACACACCACCCTCAGGGAGTTCCTTAACGCCGCTACCCCCCACCTATTGACGGCTATCAAGCCTTTTACCGAGCTAACCATAGTGGCTGAGATTGCTCTCTACTCTGCCCATGAGCTTGGTGAAGATACAGCAGCCAGAGCTGAACAGCTTGCCGCCACTATTAAACAGGAGCTACATAATGGAGTTGCGTAGATTTTTAGTGATACTCACCATAGCCCTGGTCATCATACTGGCTGTTGTAGTATGGTTCCTTCCGACAAATGAGGACTTCCGAGCTGATAACCCCTTCTGGAATGGCACCAAAGATATAAGCTCTAGTTACCCAGCCTCGCCACTGGCGTCCTTGTCTGACCTCCCCCCATCACCGCCAGGGTCAACTCTCATCCTTATCCCCTACCTTGATTTCACCCCGGCTGAACTTGAACAGCTACACACTTTTGTTACTCAAGGCGGGACGCTGGTTCTAGCCGATGATTATGGCTTTGGTAATCAAATTCTGGAATATCTGGGGCTTAAGGCACGGTTCTCAGGGCAAGTCCTCCTTGACCCAATGTCCAACTATAAAAATAAATGGTTCCCACGGATTTCTCACATCATACCTAGTTCTTTAACTACTAACACCGAGAGCCTGATTCTTAACCATGCCACCTGTCTCACCGATGTTGAAACTGGTGACGCTCTTGCCCTATCCTCTGTATTCAGCTTCCTTGACCTGAATGGCAACCAGTCTTGGGATGAAGGTGAGCCTACTGGACCACTGCCGGTAATCTCCCGCTATAGCCTGGGCAGTGGTCAATTAATACTCATCTCTGACCCCAGCATATTCATCAACAGTATGGAGACAATGGAAAATAACTACGACTTCATTCAAAATC
>DAOWJH010000093.1 GCA_030640495.1 Dehalococcoidia bacterium
GGATGGCACTGTCACCCTTATCGGTGCCACCACCGAAAACCCCTCGTTTGAGGTTACCTCCCCCCTCCTCTCTCGCTGCCAGGTTCTCACCCTGAATCCACTTACCGGGGATGAGTTGCGTATCATAATCCTGAGAGCACTAAGGGACAGGCTGCGAGGGCTTGGTGCGTTAAACATAGAGCTGGCTGCCGAAGCCCTGGGGCATCTCATTACTATGTCAAATAATGATGCCCGAGTTGCCCTTAATGCCCTGGAGATGGCAGCCTTGACTACACCGCCTGATGCTGATGGAAAGCGCCGTATCTCACTACCTACCATTGAAGATGCTGTCCAGCACCGGGCTCTGCGCTACGATAAAGCAGGGGAGCAACACTATGACGTCATCTCAGCCCTCCACAAGTCAATGCGGGGCTCAGACCCGGATGCCTCGGTCTACTGGCTGGCCAGAATGCTAGAAGCAGGGGAGGACCCCCTGTATATTGCCCGTCGTCTGATTCGCTTTGCCTCAGAGGATATAGGCATGGCTGACCCCCAGGCTCTGGTAGTAGCCATGGCAGCTCAGCAAGCCGTCCACTTTATTGGCATGCCTGAGGGTAACCTGGCTCTAGCCGAGGCGGCAATCTACCTGGCTACCGCTCCCAAAAGCAACTCGGTGTATCAGGCATACTCCCAGGTTGAGAAGAAGATTAAACAGGGCTCCGGTGAATCAGTGCCGCTACACCTGCGCAATCCGGTAACCTCACTGATGAAAGACATAGGCTATGGCAAAGAGTATAAATATGCTCACGATTACCCCGAGCACTTCGTTCAGCAGCAAAACCTGCCCCCCTCTCTCCAGGACAAACACTTCTACACTCCGAGTGACCAGGGCTATGAGAAAGAGGTTGCAGCCCGGCTTAAAGCCTGGTGGCAAAACAGAGAAAAACCGGATAAGACCGAAAAGAAGGGCGATTAATAAAAAAACTTATAAAAAATGCCTTGACACCCCGTTCTGTCAGCGGTTATACTAAAACCCAGCGCGGGGTGGAGCAGTGGAAGCTCGTCGGGCTCATAACCCGAAGGTCAGGGGTTCGAATCCTCTCCCCGCTACCAATATTTTTATAGGTGTGTGATATGGCTTTAGGAAGGGTTAACCACTTAGATTTCTTTGTTGACGACTTAGAAAAGACGCTTGAGTACTTCACTGAAAAGATGGGCTTTAAACTCATAAGGCGTACCGAGCATCTGGGGAAAGCAATTGAGCTGGCTTCGCCTGCAGGTGATTTAATCTTTGAATTCCACCAGATGACCGAGGAATACCAGAGCAATGAGGCACCAGTAAGACCATACTTCAGCCATGTCGCCTTTGAGGTAGATGATTTAGATAAAACCTATGAAGAGTTGAAGAATAAAGGGGTGCCATTCATAACTGAACTTGATGTTCCACACCTCAGGGCAGAAACTGGCAGGAAAGTGGCTAATACCTATGATGCCGATGGACATAGATGGATTCAATTGCAAGAAGTGAAACCTGAATAACTGCATCAAGGTGCTAAGCACTTGGCAAAGCTAAAGACTCCACAGTAGAAGGGTCAAAATTCAGGGAAAGGCATTATCTAACCTTTATGAAAAGAGAATTGATGGATATTTTGGCCTGCCCGGTGTGCAAGGGGGAGCTGGAGCTTAGTGTGGATGAGGAAAACGAGGAGGAAGTAGTCACCGGCTGCCTATACTGCCCCAAGTGCGATGAGCACTACCCTATTGTGGATACTATCCCCAATCTTTTGCCCCCAGAGCAACGTAATTAGTCAGGGGTATAGACTACCCCGGTCTGGGGAGACTCCCATACCTCTACGCAGGAAATAGAAACAGGGGCTCCAGCCAGCTTAGGTTGGAGTTCATTATAAACAGTAGAGGCAATGTTCTCCGAAGAAGGGTTTATCTTATCAAATGGCGGCACGTCATTGAGGCAGGTATGGTCAAACCTGGATAAAATATCAGCCAAGTACCGCTTTAGCTCAACAAAATCATAGGCTAGACCTATGTCATCAAGCCCAGAGGCTATTATCTTTACCACTACCCGAAAACGGTGCCCGTGCAGCGCCTCACACTTACCCTGATAACCTCTCAAGAAATGGGCGGCATCAAAATGCTGCTCTACAGATATGTGATACATTTTGCCTCCTCAACTATTCTCCCACTTAAATACGCCCTGCTTCTCCTTCACTTCTTTCACTAACTGTTTAACAGTCTTGCCACTTACTGGATGCACTAGGTTAAGGGCAATCTCAGCTAGAGGGATGAGAACAAAAGCCCTGCCCGTCAACTTGGGGTGAGGAATAACCAGCTCCGGGGTTTCAATAACCTGGTCACCATAAAAGAGGATGTCTATATCAATAGGGCGAGAAGCATTAGATTTACCAGATGTTCTACCCAGTTTGCTCTCAATGCTCTTAGCCAGAGTAAGTAGCTCCCTCGGTGCCAGCCTGGTATTAACCTGACACACCAGGTTAAGAAAATGAGGCTGCTCAACATTACCTACAGGCTCAGTATCATATACCGATGAAACCCGGTCTATTCGCAACCTTTGTGACAGAAAATCTAACGCCCTATCCAGATTATCCTGACGATCTCCCATATTTGAGCCAAGCCCAAGATATACTGTTACCGGTTGGAAACTCACCTGACCTCCTTGGCACAATAGCATCGCTCACCGAGCATCTGGCGACACTGTTATACTACAAAAATTTTTACTATTTACCCCCATTTTACCACTCTTTCGCCACTTATCAAGTATTGTAGCCGGGCGAGAGAACAATGAAGACCCTACCACGATATCAAGTTTGGTGATATAATCATAAACGCCCTGCGTAGCGATTGGTGCCAAGACCACACTAATGACTATGCACGGCAGTGTTCCTGAATATAAGGGGTAGAAGTACGAGTTGAACAAGAAATCAGAAGGCTTAATCCCTACCGGGCTGGTTTACCTTGCAGATAACATTACCTCCAAGCACAATATATTAGGCGCCCCGAAGGGAGAAGGAGCCAAGTGGGCTAAAGGTCTTAACCTTCCCCAAGAGGCAGAGACCATATTTTTTGCCGGTTGCGGATATCAATATATCAGCGGGCTTGAATCATTGATGTCCCTTGTACGAGGGCTGGATAAAAGCGTAGTCGGCACCAATCTACCAATGGGCATTGCCAGTTATCAAAAGAAGCTGGGGGTTGACCTGGCGGGGGTGTACCGCAAGATGTTTGCCAAGGGAGGCGAGTCTGATGCCCAACCCCTAAGGGATGCGGTTAGGGTGCTGAGCCATCTTGGAGTCAAGTTTGGTTATCTTGCTGATGATGAGCCGTGCTGCGGGGGGCTATTATACTACACTGGATTTGAGCGGGAGTTTGTTAAAAATGCTGGGGAAATGTATAAAAGGCTAAAGTCCTTTGGGGTGAAGCGAATTATCAGCATTGTTCCTGTCTGCACCTATACTCTGCATAACC
>DAOWJH010000063.1 GCA_030640495.1 Dehalococcoidia bacterium
CCTATCCTGCCCACCACCTCATTGGCAACGCTAACCGAGGCTCCGCTCACCCGCTGTAGCAGTGCCTTCACTCCTGCTTCCCCTTTCGCTTTTTCTTGCCAGCCCCCCCCTTGCCCACCTCCCCAACCGCACCACCTTTACGACTATCGGTAATATAGAAGCCGCTCCCTTTAAAGATAATAGGAATGGAGTGAAGGACACGACGAGCCTTCCCCTGACACTTAGGACATATGGCTACCGGCTCATCAGTAAACCTCTGCCTCCGGTCAAAACGAAAGTTACAAAGACTACATTCATACTCATAGATAGGCACTACTTCACCTCATACAAATTTCTCCACACATTTTACCGTAATAGCTCTACCAAGGCAAATAATAAACCAAACTTACCCACATTTTTCCTAGACTTATCACCAAAACAGGAGTAAAATTAAAAGAGATGATATGTGCTTAATAATTACCAATAATAGTGACACAGAGAAAGAAAGCACTGAGCTTAAATGAGCTAGTGCTTCTTAAATTTAAGGAGGTGTAGTTATGCAGTCAAGTCTGATTGGAAAAATTGAAAAAGCCAAACGCTACGCTCAAGAGACAGAACGAGTTACCTTCTCCGAGCTTTCAGTAAAGTTTCGTGGAGAAAATGACAACTACACCACTGGATATAAGGATAAGAAGTGGCATTGCTCATGTCACTTTTTCTCAAACTGGGGACTTTGCAGCCATACTATGGCACTACAGAGAATCCTGGGCAATATGCTACCCAAAGAAGCCCTGACCACCCATCATGATGCCACCCCGTGAGCCTATAAACTAACCTTACCCCTCAACTGCTCAATGGCCTCAGCCACCACAAACAGAGAACCGGCAACACAGACAAGGTCCCTGTCCCCAGCTAGAGCCAGAGCCAATGATAGCGCCTCGGAGACGGTCTCTGCTGCCTGGGCTTCCACCCCACGCTGTCTGAATTCGGCTACAATGGGCGGTAACGCCATAGCCCGAGGGTGGCAGGAGCGGGTGGCAATTACTCTATCAAAAAGGGGAAACAGCTCTGAGGCAATCCCGCCTATATCCTTATCTGCTGATGCCCCTATAACTAAAATAGCTCGGTCAAAGTCAACATATCGCTCAATGGACTGCTTCAACTTCTGGGCTGAATCGGGATTATGGGCACCATCAACCACTATAAAAGGGTGCTGGCTGAGGAGCTGGAACCGACCCGGCCAGCTTACCTGCGCCAGACCATTAATGATGCTATCCCGGGAAATATCAAATCCCTTTTCAGCTAAAACCTCTAGACCAGCCACTGCCGTAGCTGCATTCTCCAGCTGGTAGCAACCAAGCAACGGAATGGATAGCTCATAACCACCCAGCTTCCCCTTCACCTGAAGTAATTGCCGGTTAGCATCAAAACCAAGACCCCGCCAGGTAACATCCCTGCCTACCCTGACCAACCCCGCTCCACGATTGGCACAGGCTTTTTCTATTACCCGAGCCACCTCGTCAGATTGGGGTGCGGTCACCACCACACAACCGGACTTAATAATGCCAGCCTTCTCAGCAGCAATCTCTGCCAAAGAGTCGCCCAACACCTCCATGTGGTCAAGGCTAATAGGGGTGATAATGCCAACCTCGGGCTGGATTACATTGGTGGCGTCAAACGTCCCCCCCAGTCCTACCTCCAGCACCTGAAAATCAACCCCCCTCTGTCTAAAGTAAGCAAAACCCAGAACCGTTAACAGCTCAAAGGTAGTCAACCGACCATAGGTGGCTTTCCGGTTTACTGCCTCAACCTCAGGCTTGAGTCTTTCCACCAGGTCAACAAACTCTGCCTCAGAGATTAGCCTGCTGCCAACCCTGATACGCTCCCTCAAGGTATGAAGGTGGGGTGAGGTGTAAAGCCCGGTAGTATAACCGGCGACACTAAGAGCCGAAGCTATCATGGCTGCCGTGCTGCCCTTACCCTTGGTGCCGGCAATATGAACTGACTTGGCTTTCAGGTGAGGCTTACCTAACCGAGCCAGCAGCTCCTCCACACGCCTGAGGTCATAGTTAGCCGCAGCATGGGGCACAGGCACCTTCTCGTAGTCAGTATAGCTATCAAGGTAATCTAACGCCTGCTGATAATTCACGCTTACCCTCGCCTCAATACGGCAATTATATCACCGTCAATTAACCACCCACAATTAAAAACCGCTGGCGACATTGTTTATCAACCTCACCCCCTTAATCCCCCTCTCCTTTCTAAGGAGAGGGGGAAGAAATTTTTTGAGAGGGGGCAAAGCCCCCTCTCATCTCACCCCTCCTTCCCTAGTAAGAGAAGGGGGCTAGGGACACTTGACGCTCACTCAGGCGACTGATATTATCAAGTTATCAAAGGGGATAAGATGAACTTTATTGAAAAGCTAACCAGCATAGCCAGAAAGAATAACAGCTTGCTCTGTGTCGGGCTTGACCCTGACCCCAAGCTTATGCCTGAGAAGGTAGGTGTTTTTGAATTCAACCAGGCAATTATTGATGCTACCTCTGATTTAGTATGTGCCTACAAACTAAACCTCGCCTTCTATGAAGCCCTGGATGATGAGGGACTTGATGCCCTGAAGCGGACTATTAGATATATCCCTGATGATATACCGGTAATCGGCGATGCCAAGCGGGGCGATATAGGTAACACGGCTAAAGCCTACGCCAGGTCTATTTTCTCCAATCTTAACTTTGATGCCACCACCGTAAGCCCCTACCTCGGCTTCGACTCAATAGAGCCCTTTATTCAATACCACGACAAAGGGGTATTCATCCTGTGCCGGACATCAAATGCCAGTGCTGTGGATTTCCAGGCTCTCCGCTGTGAGGCAGAGGGGGGCTACCGCCCCCTGTTTGAATTGGTAGCCCTGAAAGCCAGTCGGTGGAACATATACGGCAACATAGGGCTGGTGGTTGGCGCTACCTATCCCGAGGAACTAAGGCTCATCCGCCACAGCCATCCCGATATGCCACTCCTGATACCCGGCATTGGCGCCCAGGGAGGTGACATAGCTTCAGCAGTCCGCTATGGGGTTGATGCCCAGGGTGAGAAAGCAATCTTAAACTCATCACGGCAGATTATATATGCCTCACCGGAAAAGGATTTCGCCCAGGC
>DAOWJH010000050.1 GCA_030640495.1 Dehalococcoidia bacterium
GGAATTGGCAGACGAGCATGACTTAGGATCATGTGCCGCAAGGCGTGGGGGTTCAAATCCCCCCTTCCCCACCATCCGTAAAAAGACTTTAAGCATCACCTGCTAAACCAGGCAAACAGGCTGGCTCCTATAAGCCCCACGCCGGCGGCAAAGTAGAACACCGAGTCAATATTTAAAAAATCAACTATCACCCCGCCCACAAGTGGCCCTATAGCCATACCTATGCTCATTGCCATAGTAAATATGGCAATAGTTGAGCCCATGCCAAACTTCCTGCCTTCCTCTATCGTCAAGGCTGATGCGGCTGGCATAGAAACTGCACCCCCAAACCCACTCAGAGCACACAATCCTAGTAGTTGCCAGAAGTTGTCGGCTAGGGGAATTAAAGCCAGGAAAATCAGATTAATAACACTGCCGCTAACTACCAGGGCTCTCCTATTGAACCTATCGGCAATACCACCGCCGTATACTTGCAATAGCGCCATCAGCAGGATATTGACCGCCAGCAGTATTCCTATGAGAGTTGGGCTCAAATTAAGATACACAGCGGCAAAAATAGGGATAAAGCAAGTAAAAGCTCCTCTGCCTAGAGCGAATGACAAACGGAAACTGAAAAGACCTTTTACTATACCGCTGGTGCCCATCTTTTTGAACGATGGGTGAGGGCTTACTGCCATTTTCTCTTGCCTAATCTCAGGCAGGAAAAGAGCAGCTACGAGTAAGGCAAGCAAATTAAGAGCACCCATAGTATAGAAGGCAACATCCATCCCAAAGTGGTCAGTTAGCACTCCACCCATTAACGGACCAAAGCCAAAACCGGCGAAAAAGGCAGCGTTGAAATAGCCCATCCACTTCCCCTCCTCCCCCTCGGGCGAAATATCACCAATATAAGCCTGGGCAATGGGAATAATCATGCCACTAGCCGCCCCCTGAATTAAACGAACTACGGTTAGCTGTAAGACATCACCTGCCCATATATAGCCCAGCGAAATAACGGAGTAGATAAGAAGACCAGTGCAGAGGAATAACTTTCGCCCGCTGCGGTCAGAAAGCCGGCCAATAATAGGCGTAACTATAGCCCGGGAGATAAAGAATCCAGCAAAGATTACCCCCAGCCAGATTCCAGTGGCACCTAGATTCTCAGCGTAAAGGGGCAACAGCGGAGCTATTATCCCCACCCCTAGCATAGCCGAGAAAACGCATAGAGCTAGGATAGGGAAGACTTTTTTAATCATGTGGATATCTAACATTATAGTGCCTTTGCTCCAGGCTTGACAACCTGAGATGACGGTCCCTCAAATAGAGGCACAGCGCAAACTGCCGAAGTAATCTTAGTACACTTGATTGCACTTATAGCTCGTGGCTGGTATAATAACCATTAGTGGAAACACTTACATTGATAAATTTTATTAAGATAGTGTAACCGGGTGGTTAAGACCTCTCAACCTTGAGCAGGGTGGGAGGTTTTCATTTAATAGCTTAAGAAGGTTCCAACAATGGTTCTTAACCAAGAGCACCAAACAGATAAAGATGAAAGACTGGAGATAATGCGGCACTCGGCAGCCCATGTTATGGCTGAAGCGGTTCAGTCCATCTTTCCCGAGGCTAAGTTTGGCATCGGACCGGCTATTGAAAGCGGCTTTTATTATGACTTTGACTTACCCCGTCCGCTAATCCCTGATGATTTACCGCTCATTGAAACTAAAATGGATGAAATAATCGCTTCAAATGTGCCTTTTATTAGGGACGAAGTAGACAAAGAAGAGGCTCAACGATTGTTCGCTGCTCAGCCCTATAAGTTGGAATTAATTGATGAGATTCCGGATGAGAAGGTTAGCCTATATCGGCAGGGCTCATTCGTTGATTTATGTCGTGGTCCCCACCTAACTTCTACTGGTCAAATAAAGGCTTTCAAGCTGGTCAGCATTGCTGGGGCTTACTGGCGGGGTGATGAGCACCGCCCCATGCTACAGCGAATATATGGCATTGCCTTTGATACCAAAGAAGCTTTGGCGCAGCACCTAAAAAACCTTGATGAAGCGGCTAAGCGTGACCATAGGAAACTGGGCAGGGAACTCGACCTGTTTAGTATTCACGAGGAAGCCGGCCCTGGGCTGGTTCATTGGCACCCCAGGGGGGCAGTAGTCCGCCGGGTTATTGAAGATTTCTGGAAGGATGAGCACATTAAGCGTGGCTATGATATCGTATACACCCCTCATATTGCTAAGCTGGATTTATGGAAAACCAGCGGCCATTGGGAATTCTATCGCGATTACTTATATAGCCCAATAGAGGTAGAGACTCAGCAATATATTATTAAACCAATGAATTGTCTGGGACACATCTTAATTTATAAAACAAGACTGCATAGTTACCGTGAGCTACCACTGCGTTATGCTGAGCTGGGCACTGTTTATCGTTATGAACGCTCCGGGGTGTTGCATGGTCTATCTAGAGTCAGGGGCTTTACCCAGGATGATGCCCATATTTTTTGCCGCTTTGACCAATTAGAAGACGAAGTAGTAGCAGTGTTAGATTTAGCCCTCTTTATGGTAAATACCTTTGGCTTTGCCGATTATCAAATATTACTCTCTACTCGACCTGACAAATATGCTGGCACTATTCAGGCTTGGGAGGAGGCAACAGAGACTTTAAGCCAGGCTCTGACTCGGCTAAAGCTTGCCTATGCCGTAGACCCCGGAGAGGGCGTATTTTATGGACCTAAAATAGATATTAAGTTTAAGGATGCTCTAGGACGGGGATGGCAGGGTCCTACTATTCAGGTCGACTTTAACCTCCCCCAGCGTTTCAATGTTACCTATATTGGTGAAGACGGGCAGGAGTATTTGGTAGCTATGGTGCATCGCACTGTGCTGGGTAGTATGGAGCGCTTTCTTGCCTCCCTTATTGAGCACTATGGGGGCGCCTTCCCCGTGTGGCTGGCACCACTCCAGGTGATGGTGATTCCAGTAGCCGACCGCCATCTGGATTATGCTCACCAGTTAGTCACTGAACTTAAAGGCGAGGGGGTGCGTGCCGAGGTTGATGCTCGGTCAGAGAGAGTAAACCTCAAAATTCGACAGGCGCAACTTAATAAGATACCATATATGCTGGTGGTAGGTGACAAAGAGGTAGCCGCTTCTACTGTTTCAATCCGTTTGCGTAACCGGGAGCAATTAACCTCCCAA
>DAOWJH010000030.1 GCA_030640495.1 Dehalococcoidia bacterium
GTATCGCTGGAATAGCTCGCCAAAAGTGGTTATCAATGGTGGGACAACACTGCACAAGGCTGCCTGTTTAATATCAGATTGGCCTAGACCCTGGTGGTGGAGTAGATTAAGTAATAGGGCGGCATATTCATCTGGCATACGGTGAATAACTGTAGCCATATGCCAGGTAACACGAAGGTCCTCGCCGTCAAAAACCCCTAAAGTAGTATCAGTATTTCCGATATCAATGGCTAATAGCATAACAACCTCATCTAACCTGGCTCTCAAATTATTTCCCTAGAGATTACTTATCAACCTCACCCCCTTCAAGCTTCGCTTAATAAACGTCTCCCTCTGTTCTTGCACCGAGCTAGGTTTGGTTCTCTTTAAGTTGCTTAATAATTAGTGGCAGTGCCGGTAAAAGGTCAGTAGCAATCATGCCAGCATCACCCAATCTGGCTTTAACCATCTCACCAGCTTCACCATGGAGAAACACACCACAGGTAGCAGCATCAAAGAGGGATAGGCCTTGTGCCAGCAGTCCAGCAATAGCCCCAGCTAAAACATCGCCGGTTCCGGCTGACGCCAGCCCGGGATTAGCTACGGGACTAACTCTGGATTGACCATCTGGGGCGGCAACAACAGTATAGGCTCCCTTGAGGACAATCGTTTTGTGCCACTCCAGAGCTGTCCTTCTAGCAATGCCTACCCTGTCTGACTGTACTTCGTTCACAGATAATCCAACCAACCTTGCCATCTCGCCGGGGTGGGGGGTGAGTATAGCATTATCAGTTAGTTGCTGCCACCAGTTCGGGGTTTGAGCCAGGGTGTTGAGGGCATCAGCATCAAGGACCAGGGGTAATGACGCCGGCTTCAACCTAAAAATGGTGGATTTAATGAATTTTATGGCTGACTGGTTCTGTCCCAGTCCACAGCCCAGAAGGAGGACATTATAGTGGTCTAACTCCTGATGTATGAGCTTGGCGGCGGCAGGAGAGACAATGCCGGGATGGGATTGGGGCAAGGGGAGATAGGTTACTTCAGTTAGTTTTGAGGCTAGAATAGGCTGGAGGCTGGTAACCGTTGCCAGGGTTACCAATCCAGCCCCAACTCGCAGGGCTCCACTGCAAGCCAGATAGGCAGCGCCAATATAGTTAATTGAGCCGGCAACAACAAGAACTCTACCGAAACTTCCCTTATTGGCTTCAAGGGGGCGCTGGGGAAGAAGTAATTTAACATGCTGTTCGTTGATAAGTTCTTTAGTTACCTGCTCAGCTAGGGAAGCGGGAATACCAATATCAGCCACAGTTATTTTACCTACCCTTTTTGCTCCAGGGGAGTTGAACAAGCCTGGCTTGGGAAAGCCAAGGGTAATAGTATTATCAGCATAAAGGCAAGCCGGGTCTACGGCACCAGTATCGGCGTTAAGCCCTGAAGGTAAATCCAGAGCAATAATACGAAGATGAGGCTGTCTCTTTTTAGCTCTATTCACCCTAGATAATGCCGGCAGGAAGATGCCACGGAGGGGGCGACTTTTACCAGTACCGAATAGGGCATCAATAACCACATTAGCTGAAGGGAGTAGCTCATTAAGCCTATCCAAGGCTTCATCTTGAGTTACTTCAATACAAGCAATGCCACGTTCCTGAACCAACTTGAAGTTCGGGTCATCTGGTGTCCGCTGGCTAAAAAGGCAGAGGTTAACCTTGGCTCCCCAATCGTGGAGATAGCGAGCAGCGACCAACCCATCTCCACCATTGTTACCGGGTCCTATCAGGAACAGGGTGTGTTGGTTATCAATAGCGCCCAGGATTCGCCTGACCTCTTCAGCTACGGCTTTCCCAGCATTTTCCATAAGCACCTCCGCAGGCAAGCCAACCTTAGCACAATCCTGTTCCACCTGACGCATCTGGTTAGTGGTTAAAATTTTCACGGTAACATCCTTAGACTACTATTACTAATCTGAAGTGTAACAATAACCTGGGCTATGGTCAAGAGATTTGTAGTAACCTATCCCCCTGACCCCCTTCCCTTAGCAAGGGAAGGGGGAGTGTAGGTAGGAGAGGAGGATAAAGGGGGTAAGGTCGATAAACAATCTCTATGGTCAACCCGTCATAAGCTCCTCCAGTTTTCTGGTCATCCTCTGCCAGTGGGTTCCCCTCCAGTAGATTCGGTGGCAGGCAGGGCACTCCATATACTGGCTTTGTGTCTGGAAAACATAAGGGGGCACCAGGTCTTTTACCTGTTCCCGGCTCCTAGCCACCAGGGGCTGGTTACATTCCAGACAGATAGCAAATGGTCTAAACTGGCAATTCAGGTTCAGAGTAGCTATTACCTGGCGCATTTGTAACTCAGGTTGGTCACTCTGGATAAGGACAGCCTTAAGTTGCCCCCTGGCTATCACCCCTCTTTTCATAATCTGGGTATCTCTGGTTAGTATTACTCTGGTTTCAGCTAGAGCAATAGCTATCATACGGGAGTCGCTGCTGCCGTTAAAGAACAGGGTGTCATAGCCCATTACCCGCAACCACTTGGCTAGCTTGCCCACATTGTTGTCAACTATAAATTTGGGAGCGTTTATTAGTCTCACCCCCTTTATCGCTTCTGTTCATAGGCGGGGTATTTTTATAAGTAAAGTTGCATCCCCTCATAAGCCAGGGTGATTGAATTATTTAAGTCCTTAGCCACCAGAGCTATTTCAGCCTCTATCTCCTTCTCCAGACCAGGGCTCATATGAACGGCAACTACCCGGGGCAGATAGCCTTTAAGCTCCCGGAAGATAGTTAGCTCGTGCTTGAGCAGGCTAGGGGTAAGATGCCCAGACTCTCTGCCAAATTTTTCATAACTATCCGGGGCAGTAACCTCGGTAATGAGTAGTTGGGGTGATACATTCTCCCAGCAGGTAGTTAAGCCTGGTCCAGTATCTCCGGTATAGAATACTATTTTACCATCAGGAGAGGTAACCTGATAGCCAACGACAGGGACAGTATGATTTACTGTGACAGCGAGGATGCTATAGCCTTCAATTTGCTCAGCCTTATATGGTTCTATTATGGTGAACTTGATTGTTGGCTTCTCTTGAGGCAGTTCCAGAAATTTAGGATAGAGCTTACCATCCAAGAGATGAGTAGCCAGGGCATCATATACGGGTAAGGTAGAGTATATATTGATGGTGGCGCCAGCAAGGTAAAAATTCATGGCTATAGCCGGGACATCTCTGATATGGTCATAGTGTTGATGGGTGAGCAGGATTGCCTTAAGTCTTTGTTGAGCCGGGAAGGATAAGCTAGAGGTAAGTCCGCCAGCATCTATAGCCAGGGTATCATCAATTAGGAGGGTAATAAACTTTGAGTTTTGTGATTCGCAGTTATGCGCACCCAGAATCTGGATTTTCATCGTCTTCCTGGTAACTCTCCGTGCCAGATTTGACTCATATAAGGCTAGTAATCCCTAATCTTTGATAAGGAAGGGGTTAAATTTCGTTTTATAGTCATAGGTATCAATTGCCTCTTTTTTCTTTAAGAAGTTTACCACAGCATAGGTAAATGGGGTAGCCAAGGCTTCAATACCAGTCTTCACCAGCCAGTGATATAAAATCATTATAAGCACAAACGAAGGGGTGCCAATATAGGCCAGGGTAATGAATATTAGAGTGTCCAGCCCTTCCCCCACTATAGTGGAGCCAATAGTTCTTGTCCATAGCCAGCGCCCTCGGGTCAAAATCTTCATTCTAGCCAAGACGAAGGAGTTGGTGAACTCACCTACGAGGTAGCCACAGAAGGAGGCACCGAGCAGTCTTGGCGTGTAGCCCAAAATAGTCTCATAAGCCTCCTGCCATTCCCAGAAAGGGGCTGGAGGCAGAACCTGCCCCACCCAAGCAAAGATGACGAAGATGAGGTTGCAAAAGAAGCCCAGCCAGATGACCCTTCTTGCCTGACGATAGCCATAGACCTCGGTAAGAATATCACCGAAGATATAGCTCAGTGGGAAAACGATTATGGCTGCCGGCAGGATAAGGGAGCCGAAGCTTATCACCTTTATGGCAATAATATTGGCAGTGATTAGGCAGGTGACAAAGATGGCAGCAATAATGACAAATCGGTGAGAAACATTCATGACTAAAGCCTTAGGTGGCTATATCCTGCCATTATTAAATCCAGCGCTGACGGCGGAAAAAGTAGAGCATACCGCTAATGATGGCTAGGCAGATAAGGGATACATAGAGGGCAGAGTAGTGAGATTCTTCAAAGGGTCCCAATGGGATATTCATTCCGAAGATGCTTGCAACTACAGTAATAGGCAGCAGGATGGTAGCAATAACAGTCAGTATTCGCATAACTTCGTTGGTGCGATTAGTCGCCAGCGAATCATGGGTATCGTTCAACCCTTCAATTATTTCCTTGTATTCATCCAGGGCATCCCAAATCTTGTCCACGTGGTCAACCATATCCCCAAAGTAAACTGACATGTCCGTCTTGGTAAAGCGGCGAAGCCTAGACTCCAAACCGCCAATAACGGCTCTCATTGGCCAGATGATACGGCGAAAGGCGATAACATCACGTCGCAGTATGGAGATTTCCTTTATTGCCCGGGGCCTCTTGTTGGAGAAGATGCTATCCTCAACATCTTCAATATTGCTGCCAATCCGATCCACAATCGGCAAGCAGTAATCAACCAGCCTGTCAATTATACGGTAGAGGAGATAGCCAGAACCCTGGCTGAAGTACTCTTGCCGAGATTCTTCATCAAGCTGGCATTCCCTGAACAGCTTTACCAGTGGCTTAAGCTCGCCTTTGTGCAGGGTAATCAAGTAGTTTTGGCCAATAAACACGGATATCTGGCTGCGGGTAGTTACCCCTGCCTCCTTATTAAATACCGGGAAGTGGAAGACTAAGAACAGATAGTCCTTATATTCATCCATTTTGGGTCGCTGTATCCGACTGAGGCAGTCGTCTAAATCTAAAGGGTGGAAGGGGTAGTTTTGAGCCAGATATTCCGTCTCCTGCTCGGTTGGGCTCTCAATGTTAACCCAATTCAGGTTACCCCAGGTAAGCGACTCCAGATTTAGCTGTTTTTCCTTTCCGAGTTGAGGGATAGTCATGACAAATTACCCTTTCAATATAGCTGGTCATATTTTAGCACAATTATTGCTGGATAGCATCTAACCTGATATACTTAAAAACTTAGAAATAGTGTTTTTATTTTACATTAGTTCAGGTTAAAGATGAAGCCAACAAAGCCCTCGTTAAGACACAAGATTAGCCTCAGAATTAAAAAGGCACTGGGAATAAATATATTCCTGTGCGATAGCTGCAAATGGAATTGGCGTGGGGCATGTCATAATCCGGCACGCCCTAACGCTACCTGGTGTCCTGATTACGAGAAACGAGGAAGGTAGTATTATTTTCTCTCCACAATTATAGCCATTCCCTGGCCGCCGCCAATACACAGTGTTGCCAAGCCGAATTGAAGGTTTCTGCGCATCATCTCATAGGTGAGGGTAACTATAATTCTAGCCCCGGTGCAGCCTATGGGATGGCCTAATGAAATTCCGCTACCGTGGAGGTTTGCCTTCTGGTAATCAAAACCAAGCTCTCTCATTACTCCTATGGCTTGAGAAGCAAAGGCTTCGTTCAACTCAATATAGTCTATATCCTTCAAGGTAAGCCCAGCCAGTTTGAGGGCTTTCTTGGTTGCGGGAACAGCGCCAATGCCCATAAATGCCGGGTCAACGCCACCGGAAGCATAGGACCTGATAGTAGCCAGTGGCTTTAGCCCAAGCTCCTTTGCCTTTGCCGCCGACATTATCACTAATGCCGCAGCAGCATCAGTTATTCCCGAGGCATTGCCAGCAGTTACTGAGCCATCTTTTTTAAAGACAGCGGGCAGTTTAGCTAAAGCCTCCATAGAGGTTTCTCTGGGGTGTTCATCAGTGTCAAATTGTATAACCTCTTTCTTTTGCTTAACCCCAACAGGGACTATCTCTTCTTTGAATATACCATCCTTCATCGCTGCCAGTGCCCTTTGGTTGCTCATCAGAGCCAGTTCGTCCTGCTCCGTCCTGGATATAGCATATGTCTCGGCTATGTTCTCTGAGGTTAGACCCATATGATAGCCATAGAATATTTCCCACAACCCGTCATAGACCATACCATCAACCGCTTCAGCATTGAACATCCTGGCTCCCCACCTGAGTGAAGGTAAATAGTAAGGAACGGTGCTCATGTTTTCCATACCACCAGCGATGATAGCCTCAGCATCGCCAACCTTGATTGATTGAGCGGCCAGAGCTACAGCCTTCATTCCGGAGGCACAAACCTTGTTTACCGTGTAGGCATTTACCTCTTTGGGGATGCCGGCATAGATGGATGCCTGCCGACCGGTATTTTGCCCCTGACCTGCCTGAACAACATTCCCCATTATAATCTCATCTATCCTTACCTCTTGCAGGGAATCGTCCCAGTCATAGTAGTTCTTCTCCAGTTCAATCAAACCCACGTCCTTAAATATTTTAGGGGCGTAACTCAATACCTCAGGGTCTCTCTTAGGTCGTAATCCTACCCTGTTTAATGCCTCCTTAATGACAATGCTGCCCAGCTTTACCACCGGGGTATCACGCAGGGCTCCGCCATAATTACCTATAGCGGTTCTTACTCCGCTAACAATTACTGCTTCTGGCATAAAGTCTCCTCCATTTTCTTGTGCTAGCTATTTAAGGCTGATTGCTCAGCACAGGTTACGAGATGGTAAACAGGCTCATTTATATTCGTAGAAACCCTTCCCTGTCTTTCGTCCGAGCCAGCCGGCGGTAACCATCTTTCTGAGCAGGGGTGGTGGGGCATACTGGGGGTCCTTCAACTCTTCATATATTGCGCTGACGACGAAGAGGATAGTGTCCAGACCAATGAGGTCAGCTAGCGTTAACGGACCCATGGGGTGTCCCAAGCCCAAATTTATAGCAGTATCAATATCCTCCCTGCTGGCAACACCAGCGTCTAGCATGCATATAGCATTAAGCAAGAAAGGCATTAGCAAGAAGTTCACGATAAAGCCGGGGGTATCCTTAGCCAGGACAACAGTCTTGCCTAAAGATGCACCGAAGGTCCTGCCAGTGTCAAGGGTCTCATCACTGGTAGCAATGGTTCTAACAATCTCCAGCAGCTTCATAATCGGTACCGGGTTCATAAAGTGCAGTCCCAAAACCTTATCCGACCGGCTGGTTGCCATGGCTATGTCAATGATTGAGAGGCACGAGGTATTACTAGCCAGGATGGTATGTTTGGGGCAGATTTTATCCACCTCAGCAAATATCTTCTTCTTCAAATCCATATTCTCAACCGCAGCTTCTATTACCAGGTCGCAATCGCTGAAGTCCTGGGTATTGGTAGTGCCTTTGATGCGAGCTAAGGCAGAATCCCTATCCGGCTGGGATAGCTTACCCTTTTCCACGCTTTTGGTCAGGAAGGAATTAATTGACGCCAGCCCCTTATTCAAAAGCTGGTCGTTTATCTCTGATACCACTACCTGATAGCCCGATTGAGCACATACTATAACAACACCATTGCCCATTGTCCCACAGCCAATTATACCTACCTTTTTGATTTCCATGATGCTCCTTTCCGTCTAATAATTCAGGTCATTTCCCTTTGTAGACCGGTTTTCTCTTTTCTATGAAAGCTGTAGTCCCCTCGGTAAAGTCCTCTGTGCCCATAATGTAGTTTACCAATGAGTATTCCAGTCGCAAGCCATCTTCCAGAGTCATGCCGTAACCTCTAATCATAGCCTCTTTAGATGCCCTGACGGCCAGGGGTCCTACCTGGCAGATAGCTTCAGCCCATTCCCTAGCTGTAGGCATAAGTTTATCTAAAGGGACAACCTTGTTTACTAAGCCGATGCGGTATGCCTCCTGGGCATCTATAGGTTTTCCCATAAGTATTAGCTCAGCTGCTTTGCACCAGGGTACCATTCTAGGTAGTCTCTGGGTGCCTCCGGCACCGGGCATCATACCTATATTTACCTCTGGTTGACCGAGGCGGGCATTCTCTGAAGCTATTCTTATGTCGCAAGCTAAGGCTATTTCCAGTCCACCACCCAGGGTATAGCCATTGAGAGCGGCAATAAGCGGTTTCCACAGCTCAAGTCCGCGCATCGGGGTAACGGGAAGTTCCCAGAGGCGGCCACGATGCTCTTTCATAAAGGGTAGCAAGTCCTTTATATCAGCGCCAGCACAAAAGGCTTTTTCACCGGCGCCAGTAATGATACCAACCCAGAGGTCAGGATCATTACGGAAGTCCGTCATTGTCTGTTGTAACTCCCGTCCAGCTTCTACATTCATAGCATTCAGTGCCTCTGGGCGATTGATAGTAAAGATGGCAATTCTACCTTCCTTCTTATAATCAATAGCCATAATAAGCCTCCTTCTTATGATTTTTGAGGGCTACTAGCTAGAAGGTAACCACTTAGAATGTAAGCGGTTGAAAGACAATCACCTCCTCTCAAGCAGATTTGGCTAAAGTCAGGCTCAAATGGGGAAATACTAGTAAATTTTAACAGAGGGCTTATGTTACCGTCAAGTTAAGAGGGGAAGGTTGGTGGTTAGGTAAAAGATGTGGTATAATTTCAAATTAAATATCTCTCCGAGCCTACTCTCCTGAAGGTAAGCCTATGGAGATAGGCCGATAGGGTGTTGCCGGAAACGGCAGCGCCTCCCGTGTTTGGAAAGGAGAGCTTGCCAGTTGAGCATGTTTATGTTTAGGCACCTCCTTTCGGAGGTGTTTTTTTATACTTAACGCAGTAAAGAAATTAGCAGGGGGTGAGTCTTGAGTAAGAAATGGTTTACCACTAATAAAATGACGCTTACCTTTATCCTTTTGGGGCTGATTATTTTTCTATTTATCATTGTGCCTCTGGTTAAGATGGTTGTTACCTCTGACCCCCAGATACTGCTTGAGACTCTATTAGACCCAGAGGTCAGGGGGGCTATCTGGCTTACCCTGTACGCTGCTCTTTTAGCCACTATTGTCGGCTTCACCCTGGGTATTCCCCTAGCTTATCTATTAGCCCACACCGATTTTACAGGCAAGAAACTGGTGGAGGGGCTTATTGATGTGCCTATTGTGGTGCCTCACACCGCAGCTGGTATTGCCCTGCTCTTCGTTTTTGGCCGTAATTTCTTTGTCGGTAAGGTTTTCCATTTTATAGGAATTGATTTTGTTGATGCCACTGCCGGCATTGTCATTGCTATGTTATTCGTTAGCATTCCCTTTTTAATAGACTCGGCTAAAGAGGGGTTTAAGAAGGTGGATGTCAGGTTAGAGAAGGTGTCCCGCACCCTTGGTGCCTCACCATGGCAAACTTTCTTCAGAATCTCCTTCCCCTTAGCGTGGAGAAGCATTCTGGCTGGGAGCATTATGATGTGGGCTAGAGGGATAAGTGAATTTGGCGCAGTTATTATTCTGGCTTATCACCCGATGATAGCACCTACCCTAATCTTTGAGCGTTTTGAGACCTATGGCTTAGATTACTCACGACCGGTAGCTGTGCTCCTTATCATACTGTGTCTAGCGGTATTTATTGGCCTCAGGACTATAGTTTATCGGGGGGAGAAGGCATGATACAGATAAAAAATCTGCGGGTTGAGCTGGAGGATTTCCTGCTTCAGGGTATTAATCTGCATGTAGCCGAGGAGGAGTATTTCGTAGTCCTAGGTCCTACCGGTGCTGGCAAGACTGTGCTACTGGAGTCCATCGCTGGTCTGTATCCAGTGAAGAGTGGGGAGATATGGCTTAGAGGCAGGGAGGTAACACAACTTGAGCCAGAAAGGAGAAATATAAGTATTGTATATCAAGACCACGCCCTATTTCCCCATCTTACGGTAAAGGAGAATATTGTCTTTGGTTTGAGGCTTCGTAAGCAGATTGGGCAAGAAATAGATAAAAGTTTAAATTGGTTAGCCGAGCTGTTAGGCATAGCTCACCTTCTTGACCGGAAGCCTGATACCTTGAGTGGTGGTGAGCGGCAGAAAGTGGCTCTGGCAAGGGCGCTAAGTATCAAGCCTCAGGTGCTACTTCTTGATGAGCCACTCAGTGCCCTTGACCCTGAAACTAGAGAGGGAGTACAACAAGAGCTTCGCCAAGTGCACGACCGTTTAAAGATAACCACCATTCATGTTACCCATGATTTTGAGGAGGCAATTGCTTTAGCTGACCACATTGCCGTTCTAGGGGAGGGGTGCGTAAAGCAGGTGGGAACCCCGGAGCAGATATTTCGCCAGCCCAATTCCGAGTTCGTTGCCCGCTTTGCCATGGCAAGAAACATCTTTACCGGCGAGGTAGCAGACAGGGATGACGGAAGTGCTATCTTTCGCACTGACGGTATTGAGCTAGCGGTAGCCAGTGAGCTCAGGGGCAAGTGGCATGCCTCGGTTCGACCTGAGGATATTCTTATCTCCCACCAACCTTTGCATTCCAGCGCTCGCAATTCGTTCTGTGGCATTATCAACCATGTTATGGATAAAGGTTCCACCCTGTACCTCACTGTGAATCTACCACCAGATTTTACCTGCCTGGTTACCCGCCGTTCCTTTGAAGAAATGGGGCTGGCCAAAAATCAGAGGGTCTATATTACCTTTAAGGCGTCAGCCATTCATATTTTTTAGAGTGTGATTTTAGCCAAGGATATAATTCAGAAAAGCTATATGGAAGAGTACATGAAAACTACAAAAATCATATTTTGCCTAGTCGTTTTGCTGGCACTAAGCCTGGGGCTAAGCTACAGCCAAACTGCTACACCCAATGAAGGACTTTCGGGCAGGCTTCCCATATTTTATGCTGGTAGCCTAACCATACCTTTCGCTCAAGTTAGCAAGGAGTTTAACCAACTCTATCCTGAGGTTAGGATACTAGCCGAGGGAGCTGGCAGCCAAACTGCCATCCGCAAGGTTACCGAGCTTCATAAAGAGTGCGGTGTCATTGGCTCAGCAGATTACACCCTTATTTCCCAGCTTATGTTTCCTGAATACACTGAGTGGTACATAGTATTTGCCACTAACCAAATATGTATTGCCTATACTGAGCAATCACAATTTGCTGACGAGATAAATGGGGACAACTGGTATGAAATTCTACAGCGTGACAGGGTAAAGTATGGTCGTAGTGACCCTAATCAGGACCCCTGCGGCTACAGGACACTGATGGTATGGCAGCTAGCTGAAGCCTACTATGGTGTTCCTGGGCTGTACGATAAGCTCTATGCGGCTGAAGGGGATATGGAGCGGCCGAAATCGGTTGAGCTTATCGCCCTGCTGGAGTCAGGTGACTTGGATTACGCTTTTGAGTATTCCTCAGTAGCTGTCCAGCACAATCTGGACTATGTGGTATTACCCCCGGAGATTAACCTCGCCAACGAAGAATTTAACGACTTCTATGCCACGGCAGGGGTAGAGATTTCGGGTAAACAACCGGGCGAAATGATAGTTAAGAAAGGTAAATCCATAGTTTATGGGGTGACCATACCCTCCAATTTCCCCCGCCAACAACTGGCAGTAGCCTGGGTTGATTTTCTGCTGAGCCCCGAAGGTATGGCTATTATGGAAGCGAATGGTCAGCCACCGGTTATACCAGCAGTAACTAATGATATGAGTAAGCTACCTGACGAGTTAAAAAAGTATGTTATTGAGGCTGATTAGAATCCCGGTCTGAGATTGACACCTAATTTAATCTGTGGTATACATTTAGGCGGTGGCAGCGTAGCTCAGTGGTAGAGCAGAGGACTCATAAGCCTTTGGTCGTGGGTTCAAATCCCTCCGCTGCCACTTTATGATTATCCCTCAGCCGATTGGCTTCTTTATCACCCTACCCGGTACGGTTACTTTTCCCTAAAGGCCACAACCAAAGCCCCCGGACCCAAGTGCACTCCCAGTGTAGTGCCCAACCTGACTACTTTAATCGGCTCCTTGGTGAATATAGAACCCATACGTTCAGCCAGGGCCTGAGCTTCATCAAGCGTAGTGCTGTAGGCAACAGCTAAATCCTGAATATCTGTTGCATTTTTGACAAAATCAAATAACCGCTCTATACCCTTAGAGCGACTACGGGCTTGACCGATCGGCACTGTCTCTCCCTCTTTTAATGTAAGCAATGGTTTCACACTTAATAGAGAGCCTACCAGCGCCTTCGCCTTACCAACACGCCCACCCAAAAGCAAGTATTTAAGGGTATCAATGAGACACAACAAATGGCTATTAGGAATGGTCTGCTTTACCTCCTCTACCACTCGTTGTAAATCAGCTCCTGTCTTAGCCACGGTGGCGGCAGCCATAGATATCAATCCTAGACCCACTGATACTAACTTTGAATCCATAACCTCAATAGGGCACCCCTTGCCTGTCATCTCCTTACCCTGTAAGGCTGAATTACAGGTGCCGCTTAATTTACTGCTAATGTGAATAGAAACAATGCCATCAGCCTCGGGAGAAAGCTCCTGGTAGGCATTGACAAAATCCTGTGGCGAGGGCTGAATAGTGACAGGATGAGTAGGGCCGTGCAACAATCTCTGGTAGAACTCATCATCGCTGATGTCCACCCGTTCCCGGTAAACCTCACTCCCAAAGCGCACATATAAGGGCACGACTGTAATCCCCAGCTGTTGAGCTAACTGGGGGGGCAAATCAGCACTACTATCGGTAACTATCTTTACTGTCATGTTCCCTCCTTAGACCTTTGCTGAATTATAAAGCACTCACATACTTTGTCAATACCTATATGGACTATATATCTAGGATAGCCGTATGGTAAAATATATAATACAGTAATTTGATTAGATAGGAAAGCCTAGAAATGGCAGCTATTTTATCCAAGCAAGATATTCAGCGGTTACTACAGCAAGAGCCACCCCTAGTAGAAGGCTATGTTAATCTCAAGGAGCAGGTGCAGACTAATGGCATCGACCTAACACTACGCAACATAGCCTTGCTACAGTCATCGGGCAAGATAGCCACTATGGACAGCCACCGGCTGGTGTCTGATTTAGCTCCGCTGGTATTTGACGGGTTGGGTTTTGTTGACCTGATGCCTGGTGCCTATATTATTACCTACAACGAGATTGTCCACCTACCCAAGAATATTATGGCATTAGCCACGCCCAGGTCCAGCCTGCTTCGCTGTGGTGTTACCATAAACACTGCGGTATGGGACGCTGGCTACTCAGGTCGCTCTCAATCTCTCATGGTGGTCTATAACCCCCAAGGGTTTCGTTTGCAGAGGAATGCCAGAATTGTGCAGCTTGTTTTCCTTGAGCTAACCGGGGAGACAGAAGGCTACCATGGAGCCTATCAGGGGGAGAATATAGATTAATAGCCAGTAGATTTACGTCATGGGGCGCAATTGCTTTTGTATAGAACAGGGCATAGCCAAAGGGTGGTGTCAGAAAGGACATCTGCAAGTAGGTGGGCTAATCCAGATAGTTTATTCGGGATGAGGGTCTTTTCTTTATGTCAAGTTCAATGCCAGCTTGCCTAAACAGGTCTATGAAGGCATTATCGTTATATTTGCCAAAGCTAACATATCGCTTTATCTTGGCATTCACCAGCATCTTGGCACACAGGACACAGGGGGTATGGGTGGCATAGATAGTGCTCCCCTCAAGGCTGAGGCCATGAAGGCTAGCCTGAATGATTACATTCTGTTCAGCGTGAATACCACGGCATATTTCATGCCTTTCTCCTGAGGGTATATTCAGCTCATCCCTCAGGCAACCAAGCTCAAGGCAGTCCTTAAGGCCAGAAGGGGCACCGTTATAGCCTGTAGCCAGTATGTGTTTATCCCTCACGGCTACTGCCCCAACATGATGCCGACGGCAGGTTGAGCGCTCAGCTACCACCGAGGCAATCTTCAGAAAATAATCATCGGTATCCGGCCTGGTCAATCTTTTCATTTTAATTTAGAGATAATCCTTTCCACTTCCTTTTTCAGATTTTTTAAAGAGGATTCGTTTATGATGGTAAAGTCAGCCATAGCGATAGGTCCGCCCTTATTAATATTCTCTACTTCTGCTCTATCCCGACTGGCAGCCTCGTCTAGTGTCAGGGCCCGGTTTAATCTGGTAGTCAACCGAGCATATCTTATTCCCGGTGATGCCCAAACAGCGACTAGATAGAGGTCTTCCCCGTAATATGTTTTCAGAAATGTATATTCCTCCCAAGAGTAAAGACCATCAATTACCACATCCGAAGCTTTCCGGGCCAAATCAATTCTAGATAGATTTAATATAGCATAAGCAGACATTCCGTATTCCTGTCTCAAGAGTTCCCTGATGTGGCGCTCGTTTTCCTCACTTAGCTGTAAACCCTTCTTCCTTAATTCTTCGTCGGTCACATCTCCGAATCTTATCCTTATAAAGCCATTCTCCTCAAATATATTTGCTACCTCCGATTTGCCAGCGCCAGCCATGCCTACAATTGACACCACTTTCATATTAACCACCTATACGGGCTCCATTATAAGAAAATACCCGACAAATAACAATGGGTTATATCATTTATCTACCTCACCCCCTTTATCCCCCTCTCCTTCAAAGGAGAGGGGGAAGAGTGGTTGTTGAAGGGGCTTCGCCCCTTCAAACTTCCCTTTATAAATGACCTCAGTAACAACCTATGCTATAATGCGGGAAATGCCTGAGGTTACTAATTTAGCTGATAAAATGGAAAACCAGCTACCAGCCGAGCTGGTCAATTTTATGCGGGTAGCTGGTGGAATAGCCACTAAACAAGGGCAAAGCTTATACCTTGTCGGCGGTGTGGTTCGTGACCTGCTTCTGGGGAAAGCTAATTTTGACCTTGACCTGGTAATAGAGGGTAACGCCATAGAGCTAGCCCAGCAGTTAGCTGAGATAAAGCTGGGGAAAATGACCACCCACCCCCAGTTCAACACCGCCAAAATCAAGTGGAGTAAATGGAGCGTTGATTTAGCCACCGCCCGAGCAGAAAGTTACGCCAAGCCCGGAGCTCTACCTACGGTGAAGCCCAGTTCTATTGAGAGTGACCTTTCTCGCCGTGATTTCACCATCAACACCATGGCTGTTTGTCTCAATCCCAACCGTTATGGGGAATTGATTGACCTATATGGAGGCAGGGATGACCTTGAGCGCAGGCTTATCCGCATCCTACACGAAAGAAGCTTTATTGACGATGCCACCCGCATTTGGCGCGGTGTGCGCTACGAGCAGAGGTTAGACTTCCAGATGGAGAGGAATAGCCTTGAGCTACTCAGGCGAGATACACCGATGCTGGGCACTATTAGCGGCGACCGAATACGGTATGAGCTGGAGTGTGTATTTCAAGAGCAAGAGCCAGAGAAGGTACTACGCCGTGCTGAGGAACTCAATGTGCTCCAAAGGCTACACCCGTGGCTAAGGGGTAACGGCTGGCTAGCTGATAAATTCAAGGCGGCTCGGAAGCGAGCTTCCCCAGGTTTGCCACCGTTCGGGTTCTACATAGCCCTGCTGGCTTACCACCTGAGTAATGAACAAAGCGAGCATCTGATTTCATACCTTAGATTATCCAAGGCGGTAGCCCAAATAGTGCGAGATACTGCTTATATTAAAACCAAACTCAAGGCACTGGCTGACCCTGAACTTAGCCGAAGCAGTATTTATCGCCTACTTCACAGCTATTCTCAACCAGCCATTATAGCCAATCTACTAGCCAGCGAATCGCCGGTGGCTTGCCAGCATATAGAAATCTTTCTCAGCGAGCTACGTTATGTCAAATCAGCGCTGAATGGCAACGACCTAATCAAGATGGGTGTTCCCACCGGTCCCTATATTAAGGAAATTCTACAGCGACTACACCAAGCGAGGCTGGACAGAAAAGTAACCAGCAAACAGGGTGAGGAGGAGTTGGTTAAGGGATGGATAGCAATTTGAGGAGGCAATAGATGAAACACATAGTTTTAGCCATTATGCTTATCGTGCTCGGGGTCTCTTCCGCCTGTACGAGGGCTCCATCTCTTGGCGAAAAGGCCAGCGACACTGCCCATGCATTCTTGATTCACAGCGCACAGATAATAGACAAAATTGACCGGGATACCCCTCCAGAAGGGAAAGTTTACTTAGTTATCAAATACGAGGTTGAAAACCTCCAGAGTCATAACGACTCTCTTCAGCAATGGAGCAATCAAATTATATTAAAAACAAATAAAGAGAGCTACGAACCCACTACCATCGGTTCTCTAGATAACCAATTGTGGGAAACATCCTTGCTACAGAGAGAAACGAAAGTGGGTTATATAACCTTTACAGTGCCAGAGGAGAAGCATGATTTCAAGCTGACCTTTACCTTCCCAATTTCTAAAAATGAGCTGACCTATGAGCTTAATCCTATAGATAAAAGAATTAGCATAAATGTTGACTATGTTTTTACAAGGCTGGAACAGATAGAAAGAACGCAAGAAATCCCGTTAATCGGTGGGGTCCTCACTGCATCGTCTGAGGCACCCATCAGATACACAGGGACGGTATTGGTTGCTGAAGAAGAAATACCTCAGTTATTGGAGCAAACTAAGAGCCTAAGCGAGAATGCAAAAAGAAAGGTAATAGAAGATTATTTGTTAGCCCATGGGCACTGCCGCTTAGAATAAGAGGGAAAGTCTCTAAAAGTTATTCTATCCTCTCTATAGTAGCTAAGGTATCGGTAAGATAGGATTCCAGCCCTTGTTGCCAGAGGTGCAAATATATTTCCTCAGCCCCAAGCCTATCCTTCACCA
>DAOWJH010000034.1 GCA_030640495.1 Dehalococcoidia bacterium
GAGTTTTTTGAGATTAAACCTGAGTTTGCCAAGAACATACTCACTGGTTTTGGACGGCTTAACGGATATTCAGTTGGCATCGTGGCTAATCAGCCGCTTTTTATGAGTGGGGCTCTAACCATTGATGCCTCGTGTAAGGAGGCTAGGTTTATCAGGTTCTGTGACTCGTTTAACATCCCGCTGCTATTCTTGGCAGACACTACTGGCTATTTACCCGGCTCACATCAGGAGCACGGAGGTATACTCAGACACGGGGCTAAGGTTCTATTTGCCATAGCAGAGTCGGCTGTTCCTAAGATTGCCATATTAATACGAAAGGCATACGGTGGAGCAAAGCCAGCTATGGGAATAGACAAGGATATTGGCATTGACCATATATATGCTTGGCCAATTGCTGAGTCGGCGGTGATGGGAGCTGAGGCTACAGTTAGGGTTATTTACAGAAAGCAAATAGCTGAAGCTAAAAACCCTGAACAGTTCATAGAGCAAAAGGTAAGAGAATTCAATGAGGTTTCCGGTGCTTACCCTATGGTCTATTCGGGGCTTGTTGATGATGTCATTGAGCCTGGGGAGACCAGAGCCAGATTAATAGCAACTCTTGAAGCCTTGCTTGACAAAAAAGAGACAAGACCTCTAAAAAGGCATGGTAATATTCCGCTATAGCACAGGGGGCTTCTGCTAAATATATTTTGGCTCTTACCGAGCTTAGCTCAAACCCATTCACATTCACCTATTCTCTGTCCTGCGGTGGTCTGAGGTCCAAGCCTAATTGCCGCATTCGCCACTGCTTGAGGTATTGAATTACTTCGTCATGGCTAACATCATGCCAGTAGCGATAAAAATCAGCCACAGCAAATCTCGGCATGAAGCCTACAGCGCAGGTTACCACTTTATCAGCGACTCTTTCTACCTGCTTTAACGCTATTGCCGAGGCACAGGGCACAGCGACAACTATCTCCCTGGGACGGCGACGGCGCACTGAGCCGGCGGCTGCCATCATGGTAATGCCTGAAGCCAATCCATCGTCTATGAGTATTACTGTCTTGCCACTTACCGCAGCCAGTGGTCGGTCACCGAGGTAGAGTATGCTGCGTTGTTTAATCTCAGCTCTTACCTTGCTAGCCTCATACTCTATCTGCTGTCGGCTCAAACCGATTCTTTTCACTATTTCTTCATTGAGGACAATTGTTCCATCGTCGGCACAGGCGCCAAAACCTCCTTCAGGGGTGAGCGGCAGGGGAATCTTGCGACAGATAATCAGGTCAAGGTCAGTTTTAAGGGCACTGGCTACCTCCAGAGCCACTGGCACACCTCCATTAGGGATAGCCAGCACGACAACGGGCTGGTTATTATATTCGCCCAGCTTCTCAGCCAGCTGTCTACCAGCATCACCCCGGTTGTCAAAGATAGCCTGTGCTCTAGTGCTATGCATATTAGTTTCCCTCTCTGATTATTGAAGACTAAGATACAGCCACAATAATCTAAGTCCGGGTGTTTTGCCTAATCAACTTAAACTGGTTAACATCTACCAAACCCAGGTCAGTTAGCCTGAGTTCGGGGATTACCGGCAGAGCCAGGAAGGAAAGGGTGGAGAAGGGGGAAGGGAGTGTCGTGCCTAAATCCGTGGCGAGCTGGTCTAACCTCTCCAGTTTATTCACCACCACCTCTAACGGCTCATCAGACAATAGTCCGGCAATAGGCAAGGCTAAGCTGGCTAATACCCTACCCTCAGCCGCCACCACCAGACCACCGCTTAGCCTTTCAATCTGTTTAACCGCAGTAAATATGTCTTTATCATTAGTGCCGACGGCGATAATATTGTGGGAATCATGGGCAATAGATGAAGCTAAAGCCCCTTTCTTCAAACCAAATCCCGAAACCAGTCCCAAGCCAATATTACCCGTAGCCTTGTGCCTCTCCACGACCACCAACTTCAGAATATCCCGACCGGTATCAGGCATAACGACACCATTGGAAACCCTGGCTTTCTCCATTCTTTTCCTGGTAATTATCTGACCGGGGACAAGCTTGATAACCGGCTCAGTTTCTGCCGAAGGCAGAAGCGTTAATGCCTCTATAGTGAAAGGCTTAACATTCACCGTGTTGGTCAGCCCCTTGACAGCCGGCTGATATGATGGGAATAACGGTTTTCCCTCCTCGGCTACGAGGCGACCCCGGTGGAAAACCATATCTATCTGGAGGCTGGATAAGTCACTAATGACGATTAAATTAGCCATATAACCGGGGGCTACTGCCCCGAGTCGAGCCAGCCTGAAATAGTCTGCGGCATTAATAGTAGCCATCTGGATAGCCTGCACCGGGTCAAGACGGCTGCGAATCGCCTTTCGCACCACAGCGTCAATATCACCATCTTCAAGCAGGTCGACACAGCTACGGTCATCAACAACAAACAAGCACCGCTTATAGGTTTTATCGGTAACCAGAGGCAGCAAAGCGTCAAGGTTCTTCTCCGAGGAGCCTTCCCTAATCATCACATACATACCCTGCCTCAGCTTCTGTCTAGCCTCATCCAGAGAGACAGACTCATGGTCAGAGTAAATACCAGCGGCAATATAGGCAGTAAGGTTTTTCCCGGTAACACCGGGGGCATGACCGTCAATAACCCTGTCCCGGTAAAGGTTAATTTTGCTCAGAACACCGGGGTTAGCACTAAGGACACCGAGGAAATTCATTACCTCCCCCAGCCCAATAACTCCTTTCCACCGAAGAAGCTGGCGAAGAGCCTCAGGCTCAAGGCTAGCCCCCGAGGTCTCCAGCGAAGTAGCTGGGACACAGGAAGGAGCCATTAAGAAAAGCTCCAGAGGCAAGCGGCGGGCACAGTCCATTACATACCTTATACCATCCAGTCCACAGACATTAGCTATCTCGTGGAGGTCAGTAACCACCGCCGAAGTACCTCGTGGGACTACTGCCCTAGCATATTGACCAATATCAAGCATAGAGCTTTCTAAGTGAGTGTGGCTGTTGATAAGACCGGGAGCCAGGTATCTACCGGCTAAATCCAGCACCTGCCTGGACTGGTGATAATCCCCTACCCCGGCAATCCTATCTCCATAAATAGCCACATTGCCTGGCTCTATCTCACCGGTAAAGACATTTACTACCCTAGCGTTAGCCAAAATCAGGTCAGCGGGGAGTTCGCCTTTGGCTACTGCGATTAATAGATTATTTATCAACCTCACTCCTTTAAGCTTACTTTTTGGTTATTATTAGGGAACCCTATCCCCTTTATCCCCTTCCCCTTGATAAGGGGAAGGGGAAGATTTTCTTTTAAGAGGGGCTGCGCCCCTCTTGAGTTCCCTTTTATATTTCCCTCATCTTTAGATGGGTTTCGCCCCTCTTGAACTCCCTTTATACTTTCCTCATCTTTAGATGGGCTGCGCCCCTGTTGAACTCCCTTTTCTATTTTCCTACTCGTTAGAGGGACTATGCCTCTTCAAACTACCTTAACGATTACCTGAGGTCAGGCAAA
>DAOWJH010000020.1 GCA_030640495.1 Dehalococcoidia bacterium
CGCCGCTTGAGATAGCCACCTAACCGGCGACAAAAGTCCTGACGGTCGGACAATGGTAAACTACGCGCTTTACTCAGGGCTGCCCGATAAGCACTGTTGTCATCATCAATGGCATCAGTCACTTGGTCTATGATGTCCTCGGCTACTCCCTTTCGTTTCAGCTCTAATTTGGTTAGCCACTGGCTGCGTGGGCTAAACGACTCGCGGTTATCCTTCCAGAATTGAGTAAATGCCATATCATCCACCACCCCCTGCTCCTTTAGCTTGACCAGCACTGCCTCTACACTATCACCATTAAAACCCCGCTGGTAAAGTCGCTCCCTTAGTTCAGACTCACTCCGAGGTCGGTAACTAAGGTAGTGGGTAGCAGCATTAAGGCAACGGTGGAAGTGGTCAGACCTAGCCAGCACTTCAATCTCACCGGCGGATAGCTCCTGCCCCGGCTGTAGTCCCTCCCTTACTGCTACCTCGGCTTCCAGGCTAAAAGCGAATTTGCCGTCCAAGAATACATTTACCCTTTTTCCCCGACTTTTCCCAACACGGAGAGCAGTAATCTTCTTCATTACTATGCCATACCCCTCTAAAAACGTAAGGCTGAAGCCTACGCCTCAGCCTTACTTAGTTTTACTACCTGGTAACCTATCTTTTTAAGGCATTTTTAATCGCCAGCTAAAGAATCATAGGTATTGCTGGCTACAGGATTATAGGTGGTGACGGCTGAGGCTCTAACCCGCTGCTCAATTTCCTCGCTAAGCTCAGGATTCTGACTCAGGTATTGCTTAGCACTCTCCCTCCCCTGCCCCAGGCGAATGTCACCATAGGAGAAAAAGGCACCAGCCTTTTTTACTAGCTCCAGCTCTACACCTAGGTCAATAAGGTTACCCTCTTTGCTTATCCCGTGGTCAAACATGATGTCAAACTCAGCACTTCTGAACGGAGGGGCTACCTTATTTTTGACTACCCTAGCTCTGATGTGGCTGCCTATTGCCGTAGTTCCTTGCTTGATAGTTTCAACACGCCTTAGGTCTAGCCTTACCGAGCTATAGAACTTCAAAGCCCTGCCGCCCGGCGTTACCTCAGGATTACCAAAGATAATACCAACCTTTTCCCTCAACTGGTTGATGAATATCACTGCTGTGCCTGACTTACCGATAGCAGCCGCTAGTTTTCTCAATGCTTGCGACATTAGGCGGGCTTGTAAGCCAACATGAGTATCCCCCATCTCCCCCTCAATTTCAGCCCGGGGTGCTAAGGCAGCAACGCTGTCAATCACTATTACATCAATAGCCCCACTCCTGACCAGCGCCTCGGTAATCTCCAGAGCTTGCTCCCCAGTATCAGGTTGAGAGATGAGCATGTCTTCAACATTAACCCCGCAACGGCTAGCATAAGCCGGGTCTAGGGCGTGCTCCACATCAATATAGGCAGCCATACCTCCCCGCTTTTGCGCTTCAGCAATTACATGCTGGCCTAAGGTAGTTTTCCCTGACCCCTCAGGGCCAAATACTTCTGTAATCCGCCCCTTGGGGATACCTCCTACACCTAAGGCTAGGTCTAGTGCCAGCGAGCCACTGGGAATAGCCTCTACTGAAGACATGATGGCAGATTCC
Organism: Dehalococcoidia bacterium; assembly: GCA_030640495.1. Taxonomy (GTDB): domain Bacteria; phylum Chloroflexota; class Dehalococcoidia; order Dehalococcoidales; family DAOWJH01; genus DAOWJH01. Next base: position 1,611 of record DAOWJH010000020.1, read on the forward strand.
CCCAGCTTCATGATTGAGCCCTTACCAAACCGCTTTTCAATTTGTCCAATGGCTAGCTCTAGCGCCTTTTCTCTCTCCGTGGTCATCTTCGCCTCAATTTAATCATAGCATAAGCCCCCTGTTAAAACAAGAGGATGTGCTCGTTCATATGATTAGTGACACCCATCTATCTGAACTAGCTCAGGTAGTGCGGAGAGGTAATTTAATCTCCGCTGTAAAAAGCAAGACCTAGGGTTCCAGTGCCGGTAGCATAGCCCATTAGTGGACTAAACTCGCTAATCCATAGTTCACTACAATTGAACTCAGATGATACTCGCTCTTTTAGTTTCTCGGCTTCCTCCGGGGCATGGGCATGCATCACGGCAACATGAACTGGATTCTGCTCCACTTTGTCTCTCATTAGCTTAAGCAGCCGTTCCACTCCGCTCTTTCTGCTCCTCACTACGCCGACAAAATGCAATACCCCTGAAGAAATGGTAAGCATGGGTTTGATATTAAGTATGGAGCCTGCCTGTGATGCTATTTTAGGTATGCGCCCTGACCGATAAACATAGCGGACAGTATCCAAAAAGGCGAAAAAACTGACCTTATCGCTCATCTCCTTAGCCGCTTTAACTACTTCAGCCAAGCTTTTACCCTCGGCGGCTGCCCGAGCTGCGGCTAAGACAACAAAGCCTTCGGCAGCAGTAACTGTCCGGGAATCCAACACCTCTATGGGAGTGTGGGGAAGTTCAGCTTTGACCTGCTTCTTAGCCACCAGAGCCACATTATAGACAGTGCTCAGTTTAACCGATAGGGTAATACAAAAGATGCTCTTGGCTTGCTTGCCTACCTTGCGGAAGGCGTCAAGGCAATCCCCGGGTGAGACAGACGATGTCTTAAAAGACTCAGGGTCTTGTAAGAATAACTCATAGGCCTGGGAAGGGGTTATATCCACCCAATCCTTATAGACCTTGCCCCTAAAGTGAAAGTTAAGGGGCAGAATGGTAACCCCATACTGCTCCACCATTTCTCTGGTGAGGCAAGATATACTATCAGTTACAATAGCTACCTTTGGCATCAAGCCTCCTAGTAAGATAGCAGCTAAGCCGCTAGTTGTTGCTTAGTATGTCGTAGCCTACGCTCCAGTAAGGCTGGGGTCAGGAAAAGACCGAACATTGCCAGAATTAGAGCTAAAAAGACAGGTAAGCTCAGCCTGCCATCAGCATAATAGACAACTATAGTCAGGGTGAGAAGTCCTGAGACAAATAGCACTGTTACCTTTAGCCAGCGCTGTCTCAAGCGGATAAACGCAACCACAGTTGCCGCCAAAGCTAAAAAGCTCAAGCCAATCCAGGGAGCAAGGTCATGAAGGCGCGCCAGGCTAAGCTCAAGGAATTCCCCTTCTTGGGCTAGAACAATTAACCAACCGATGATAACAGGGACGGGAAAGAGCATAAGAGAGCTATATAACCAATCCCTCTTTATGGTCTGAACGGTAACCGAGTAGATTAACCATAAAGTGAGAGGGATATAGAGCAGGACGGCTAACCAGTACCACCCTTCAGGCAGATAAAGTAAGGATAGACCGGCAACCACTACTGGAAGCAGGGAGTAACCGAGCCATGGGAAGAGCCAGGCTGGCTTACCATGCCACCAGCCACAGATTGCCGTAACGAGGATTAAGGCAAGCATAATTAGTAGCCAGCTAATACCCTGCCACCAGTTGAGAGCAAAGGTCAGGCCGAAAAGCAGGTGAGGCATTGAAGCTAACAGGGTTTGCTTCCAGGTGCCCTGGCTGTGAGCCTCGTATATCTGGCGGGCGACTAACTTAGCCGAGCCTAAAAGGCTCAGACAAGCTTTAGCCGCCTCCTCTTCAGACAGGCCAACTTCCTTCAACTCCTGGAACCTATCCTCAATATGCGTTTCCAGCTCGCTGATGATTTCCCCCTTGGCTGAGGGGTCAAGCCTGAGGTCATCTCTTATACTATCCAAGTAATGACTCAGTACAGTTGCCATCTTTTTTACCTTAATTAAGTATTCACTGGGGGTTGCATGATTAGGCTGACAGCCGCCAGGAGTTCCTGCCACTGAGTTCTTTTCTCTACGAGAGACAAGTAACCTTTGTCGGTGATGTGATAGTATCGCCGCTGCCGACCATTGGGCAGTACCTGCCACTTACCTATGATTAAGCCATCCGCTTCTAAACGGTGAAGGGCGGGGTAAAGAGTGCCCTCTTTAAATTTGAAGTAGCCCTGGCTCCGGCTCTCAAGCTCCCTAATAATCTGGTAGCCATACATTGGTTGGCGTCCGATTAAGCAAAGAAGCAGGGAGTCAATGTTACCTTTCATTAGCTCATACCGCTGCGCCATCTAAATCACCTCGGTTATAATACTACCTAGTCTTTCTATGTATAATATAACATATATCAACATATTTTGCAATAGGGTTAAACAAGTTGTTTAGCAACCTATCCCCCTGACCCCCTTCCCTTATTAAGGGAAGGGGGAGTATAGGTAAGAGAGGGGCGAAGCCCCTCTCTAAAGTCTCTTCCCCCTCTCCTTCTCAAGGAGAGGGGGATTAAGGGGGTGAGGTTGATATACAATTTTAAACATGGGCAAAATTAAATAAAGGGCGGCTTTTATTTTGGGGGGAACTGGCCAAGAATCAGGGTGACGTTAGTGCCGCCAAAACCAACCATAAAATCTGCTGGGTTAAAGCTGTTGACCTCACCGGCAATTCTGGTTCTAAAGCCAGTAGCGTCAAACCGGGTAAGGGCACCTATGCCTGACTTGCCCTGACATAGGGATTGCCAGCTTGGCTCCACCCCTATTGCCAAAGGGGTTATCGCGCCTAAGCCAGTTACCACTACCCTTCTTTTCATGTATAACCACTCCTATCAGTGAGCTTATTTAGGCTTACGTATAAAGGGGAAGGAGCGACGGGGCAGGGTTGATAAATAGGCTTTAAGGTCTTCCCAGCTAATCTTGCCAGCGGCAGTTTTGGGTAAAGACTCCAGAAATATAACCTGTTTAGGCACCTTATAGTTAGCCAAGCGCTCAAGGCAAAAGTGCCTGATTTCCTGGGCGGTAGCCACCATCCTTTTCTTCGAGCGAATAACAACGCCAACTATCTCCCCCCGCAGTTTATCAGGAATTCCGATTACTCTGGCTTCGGCTATCTTGGGGTGGGTAGATAGCACCTCTTCAATGTCACTGGGATAGATGTTCTGACCCTTGACGATAATAATCTCCTTCTTCCTGCCGGAGAGGAAGAGGTAGCCATGCTCGTCAACACAGCCAATATCACCGGTATGAAGCCAGCCATCCTTTATTGTCTCCGCAGTAGCTTGAGGGTTATTATAATAGCCGTTCATTATTGGTCCGGCGATAATTATCTCACCGAGCTGATTTGGTGGTAGTTGCTTGCCACGGTCATCTACTATCTTTACCTCCCATCCGGGCAGGGCTTTGCCTACTGAGCCAAGTTTTCCAGTGCCACCACCAGGCGGGCAGGTGACCAAAGCCACAGCCTCGGTTAGACCCCACAAATCAATAATGGTTAAGCCATAATAATGCTTAAACCGCCGTATAACATTAGTGGACAGAGGTGCCCCGCCACTGCCGCACAAACGGAGGGAACTCAAATCGTTCTTTATTCCCTCCTCCTTTGCCAGACTAACTGCCAGGGCGAAGATATAGGGCACACCGAGAAAGATTGTGCCTTTCTCTTTTTCAATAGCCGCCATAAAGGAAGCAATAGATAGCCCAGTCCCGGGTACTATTACCACGGTGCTGCCCTTAGCTATTGAAGCCAACAATACCATTACTAAGCCAAAGGCATGATGCAGGGGTAGAGCAAACAGCATGACCACGTCATTAGCACTTTGCTGAAATCCGTCTCCAGCTATGATCGCCTGCATCAATAAGTGGTGATGGGACACCACAACTCCCCTAGGATGAAGGGTAGGGCCTGAGGTGTAGAGAATAGTGGCTATATCCTCAGGGTCTAGCTCCACATTGACCGTGGTTGGCGAGGTGGTAGCCATAATCTCCGGGTAGCTAGAGAATTGACCCTCATACCTGGAGTTTAAACTGATAACATGCTTAATGTAGCTAAATTGTGGTAGGAGGGGGATTAGTGGCTCCAGAAAAGGGCTTTCAGCCACCAGGACCCTGGGCTGACAGTCGCCAAACAGAAAAGCTAGCTCACCAACCTTATATCTAGTATCCAGGGGGACAGCTATACCCCCAGCCTTGACAATGCCAAAATAGATAATGACAAATTCCGGGCTATTAGGTAATAGCATAACCACCCGGTCACCTTTACGCATCCCCATTTTTATCAAGGCATTGGCTATTTTATTTGAGGCTTTATCCAACTGGGCATAGGATAACCTGCGGTCGCCTAAAATAATGCCTGTCTTCCTGCCATACCGCCTCACCGTATC
>DAOWJH010000045.1 GCA_030640495.1 Dehalococcoidia bacterium
CGCATAGTGAACATCAATAACTATGCGCCCATCACTCGCCTCCAGAATGCGTTCGGCGAATAAGGCAGACGCAGCCCCGGAAGGGTGCTCTGCAGGCCAGGCTTGTGCCAGCTTCCAATGATAGGTAGGTTCCCCAACCTCAGGCGGTGCCTCCTCTTTAGCACAGGCTGGAAGGAGTAGTGTCACTAACACCAGGATTAGGCACAGGCTACCAATTAACATCAATAATCTTTTGTTCTTCAATTTAGTAAGTCCTCCTTCTAAGATTTTAGTCACCCGGGTTTAATCTAGTCACCCCATTTCTCACCCCCTTCCAGGTCTCCCCCTTATCTTAAAGATTTCTTTATAATTAAAACACCTATTTAATATCACTACCTAATTATCCTAGAAAGACCTGTTGTCCAGGTCTTTTCTATTTTACGTATTTCCTTTGTCTAGCCTCTCCATTCACGGTAACCATTCCAATCTATCAGCAATATCTATACCACTAGTTAGGAAATTTGTCAAGCCTTTCTTTTCCTGCCAATTTTTGAGAAATTTCTAAAGATTGTTTGCCTCCTATCGTAAAGTAGGGAGTAGCATCAGCTAGCCAAGCTTTGTCAAAGCCGCACTAGAATCATTATAGTTTATTTATTACCCCCGGGTTTTGGTGTTCCTATCCATCTTGGAGTCCTATTCATGTATTCTTGATAGGCATCACCATACCTCTCAAGGCACATACGTTCTTCAGACTTTTCTAGAATTTTCCCCTGCAGGATTATGAATATTATCGCGCATAAGAGAAGAATCCAAGAAGCGGTGGCTATGCCTATGCCGATAAGTACCAAGAAGGAGCCAAAGTTCATAGGGTGTCTTGAAATGCGATAGATGCCTTTAGTGACCGGTTTATCCAGCGGAGTATTGGAAAAACTTAGCGTTGCCATGGTGATGAGAATCATGCCTAGTAAATAAATAAAGAGTCCGGCATAGAACCAAGCCATGTCTAGTTTCAATGGTAAGAAAATGCTGTAAATCCATGGACCAAAAAAGGTTACTGTTAAGATACCGAGGGAAATTTTCTCCGATTTAGTATATGAGGGCCAAATGAAGAGGGTCGCTTTCTTATCAACAATCAAGCGGCCCAGTCCATAGCTTACGTACAGGTAGGGAATTATGAAAATCCAGGCGTTCCTTAAACCTATTTCGAATGCTGGTATAAGAGACATTATTTCCCTCCCTCTCTTACATTTTTACCCTTAAGTCAGCATGTTGCTAACAGTTACATAGACTAACTCATACTTTGCCTAAGCTGTTATAGTATCCACATTTTAACACTTGAGCGCAACTATTGCATAGGTAGCAAGAAACCGAGCGGGGGGCAACCCCCATGATAATGCCGGGATGGAGAGCTTTCTCAAAATGCGGGAAGGTGAGGAGGTGTATTTATGGGAACATAAAACACCAGCCGATGTGTCCAATCATAGGGGTGCAGGCAAAAGTGTCCTTAAACCAATAAGGCTAGAACTTGTATGAGCGCAATATCTCTCTGGCAATAGTGTTCTTCATGATTTCAGAACTACCACCGGCTACCTGCAATGTCTTGATTTCCCGCCAATAACGGTCGAATGGAGACTCACGATAGCAGGCATAACTACCGGTTAAGGAGAAAGCTCTACTTACAATCTTTTCGGCAACTTCTGCAGCCAGGAGCTTTGAGATTGATGTATTCAGTGTATGCTCAATACCGGCATCCTCTGCCAAGGCAGCTCTATCTCTTATCAATCGGGCTGCTTCCAGCTCAGCGACCATCTCAGCCAGTAGCCATTGAATGCCCTGAAAGTCAACCACACGGCTATCGCCGACCCTTCTATCCCTGGCATAGCTCACCGCATGTTCCAGGCAGCCACGGGCAAAACCAATAAGGGTAGAGGCGTTACCGATTCTGCTCAGGTTAAAGGTCGTCAAAAAAGCCGCCAATCCTTTGCCCTCTTCGCCAAGCAAATGGTCGCCAGGAACGCGACATCCTTCCAGAAAAATATCGTATACGGGGAGGGTTCTCATTCCCAACGGGTCGCGCTTTTCAAAGCGGATGCCGGGTGTGTCTCTATCTACTAGGAGGCAAGTCAATCCGATATCAGTTCGTGTAAACACCATTAAGATATCGGCATCACCAGCCAAGTTTATGTGACTCTTCTTGCCATTTATTATGTAGAAGCCGTTATCCTTTTTGGCAGTTGTCTGGAGGTTTTTAAAACTTGAACCGACTTGTGGTTCAGAGATGGCGAGGGCGGCAACATACTCACCACTAGCTAGCTTGGGTAAGTATAGCCTTTTCTGTCTTTCTGTTCCAAAACTGAGGAGCATCTTTTCTAACTGCACGCTAGTCTGTGGCCCAGTGATGAGTTCTTTACTCAGTTCCTCCATAATAATGCAGTACTCCAGAGCACCCTTCCCCATCCCTCCGTATGCCTTGGGTACTATGGGACCCGTCCATCCCTTCTGGCCTATCTTCTTATGGAGACCTCTGGGGAAAATACTCTTATCTTCATAATCCTTGGCTAGAGCAGCACTTTCCTTCTTAGCGAATCTAGCCACTTCATTTATGAGCTGGAGTTGTTCTGGTGAATATTGAAAGTCCATTATTTACCCCCTTCATTTCCCCGGTTAAAGCCGGTCAGCAGACCAGGATGTGGTGCTAGAGCTTTAGTTTGTTTTATGCCGGGTATGGTGCCAAGCTAGCAATCCAGCGCCAAATTCTTAGTCAAGGCTTAATAACCGAGCGGGATTCACCTTCACCATTAGCTCTATCTCAGCTCGGGTGAGGCCGTATTTCAGCATGGTGGCAATGAACATTCTCATGCCTTCAGGGGCTGGAGGGTGGTAGATTTGCCCGAAATCTGTGCTCATAATACAATGCTCTGCCCCCACTGCTCTTATAGCCGCTACCATTTGACCGGGGTCTAACTTATCCGCGGTTGGCATGAGTGTCAGGAAGCAATGCTCAATAAACGCCCCCTCGCTGGCTAGCTGCTGTTGTGCTTCCAGCCCCAAGGACTCCTCTACGACCCCTCGCTCCAAAGCATGAGTGATAATTATCTTCCGAAGCCCTATTCGTTTAGCCGCCTCGACCAGAGCAAAGATTTCCCCTGGTGATAGATGACCACTGGCCAAGGTCATATCGTAATCCTTGATGATGTGTAGTATATCGGTTACTTCTGGGGCGAGCTTACCGCCTCGCAGTATAGTTATTCCCTCCCCGGGGAGCTTGATGCCAAGTAAGCCAGCTACCTTGCTTCTGGAATTTGCTGCCGAGAAGGTAGGCATCCATACTACCCGTGCTCCCAGCCTGGCAGAGACTTCAACAGTGGAGGTATTTAGTCCGCCGGTCTCATAATCAAGGCAAAGACTGCCGAAGGAAGAAACCTCGGGAACCAGCAGGTTAACCAGGTGCGCCAGTGGGGCAGTTGGGTAGTCATGGCTTTTAAGGACAATCCCTCTCATACCAAACTCCCGGGCTTGCTTGGCTGTTTGTAACGCATCCAACCGCCGTTTAAGCAGTGAATCAGGAGCATGATGGAGATGCATATCAATGGAACCACATAAGATGTCATCTATGTCACCCATTAACTCGCTCCTTTCTAAAGGGTGAAGGTTACCTCATCTTTCCCCACTTTTGGACAAACCTGTCTTTGACCTGAGGGTTAATCAGGCTAAGGGGCCACTCCCCGTGCTTCATTCTAGCCACCTCTTCTAGAGGGCGGCGCCACTGCTCAGCCTCAGCCTCCGGTCCGGCAAAGGCGGTATGGCCAGTAAGGATTACATTATTCAAACTCAATAGTGGGTGGTTAGGACTAGGCGGGTCCGGGTCAATAGCGTCAAGGCCAGCGCCGGCAATGTAGCCTTCGGTCAGTGCCACATAGATGGCTTCTGTATCCACAATGCCACCGCGGGCAGTATTGATAAGAAAAGCACTGGGCTTCATCTTTTTCAATTGGTCAAGACCTATGAGGTGCCTGGTCTCCGGTGTCAAAGAGCAATGGATTGAGACAAAGTCTGATTCCCGAAGCAACTGGTCCAAGCTTACTGCTTCTATGGCTAGTTCCTTAACAAGGCTTCCAGATATATAAGGGTCATAGGTCAGGATTCGCATCCCAAATCCCCTGGCTTTGGGGACTAAGGTGGTGGCAACTTTACCCAAACCGATAAGCCCCAGAGTTACCCCCCGCAGGCGATGCATCTTAGAGGCTAACTGGCGGAATTCTAGTGTGCGCTTGTCCCCGCTATATGCCCTACCAGCCCTAACCAGTCTATCCGATTCAATAATCCTTCTCGACCAGCCAAGAATCAAACTCATCACATGGTCTGATACCTCTTCACGGCAATAACCAGGCACATTAGCAACACAGATGGCGCACTCGGTAGCTAATTGTACAGGTATTCCGTCAAAGCCGACACTAATAGTCTGGATTAATTTGCACCTGTCCAGTTTTTCTACTACCTCTGGGCTGATAGACCGGATGTTCCCGATGGTCATAATACAATCAGCATCACTGGCCAGGGTAAGGATGTCCTGGTCAGTATCACACTGTTGCTTAACATAGGCTATACCCATTTCTTTAAAGGCAGCCGGGTAATTTTGGTCCCGCGCCTGTGCCCAATCAAGGACCATTGCTACCTTATTGATGTCCATGCACTCTCCTACTCCCCGGCAGTCATTTAACCATTTGGAGGAGCTTGAATTTGTAATCAGCCTGAACACTTTAATTAGCCAAGCTATCTTTGTCAAGTTGCCTAATTCTATTGAACAAAGTGCCTTTGATAGTCAACGCCCACCAGCCACCGACATAATGCCTTTGCTAGCTTGACTTGGGTGGGGCTTTGATATACCCTTTCCCAAGGTTGGTGATGAACAACAATAGGGCAAGGTGGTTGATGGGAGGTTAATAGTGGAACCACTGGGGACAATATTGACAGACAAGGCCAGAGAGAATAAGAGTAAGCCGTACCTGTACTTTCTGGACAAAGAGGTGAGCTATGAAGGAATCAATGCCTGTGCCAACCAGATGGCAAATGTATTTGCTGAGCTGGGAGTAGTCAAGGAGGCACATGTAGCCTTAATATTACCTAACTGCCCCGAATACTTATATTGCTGGTTTGGCTTAGCCAAGCTTGGTGCGGTAAGTGTCACCATCAACAGTCAATTTAGAGGAGAAAGTCTAGAATACCTTATCAAAGCGTCCGACAGTAAATTAGTAGTTGTTGCTTCCGATTTCCTTGGTCAATATGAAGAGATAGCGGCAAAAATAGGGGGAATAGATAGGGTAATTTTTGACACCTCTGGTCAGGTAGTCAATGATAGCAAATCGTTGAATAAGCTTTTTGACCAGTCGCCGACCACTCCCCCGGCTAATATACCGTTGATTCGGGATATTGACCCGCTCATCATCACCCTGACCTCGGGTACTACTGGATTGCCGAAGCTGGTGAGGAACTCACACCGGGCGTATATTACAGCGGCACAGGACTTGGTCTCATGTGCGGAGCTGTCTGCCCAGGATTGTATATACTCTGCCCTCCCCCTGTACCATGTCAACCCACAGGTCTACTGTGTGCTGAGTGCCCTTGTAGCCAATGCCAGCGTTGTGGTAGCCCCGAGGTTCAGCGCCTCAAAATTTTGGGATGATATAAGGAAATATCAAGCGACAGCCTTCAGCTATGTTGGTGCGGTATTACCCATCTTACTGGCACAACCACAGTATCCCAGTGATAGGGATGCGCCAGCCAGGAAGTGTTTTGGCGGGGGGGCACCAAAGGAAGTATATGAGAAGGTGAGTCAGCGTTTTGGCGTTGAGGTGCTTGAGATGTATGGAATGAGCGAGACCGGCACCTGGAATACAATAAATAAGCCAGGCAAGGGAAAGGCTGGAACTGTGGGTCAGGCACGTGATGGATTTGAAGTCAAAATTTTTGATGACATGGATGATGAACTGCCTCCAGGGAAAATCGGTGAGATTGTCATCAGACCGACAAAGCCATACATCATGTTTGACGGGTATTACAAATCTCCGGAAGAAACATTGAAGTGTTCGGCTAACTGGTGGTTTCATACTGGAGATTTGGGGAAAGTTGATGACGAGGGCTACTACTACTTCTGTGGTCGCAAGAAAGAGAGCATCAGGCGGGGTGGTGAAAACATCTCGCCCTATGAGATTGAACGGGAGGTAAACAAGCACCCAGCCGTAGCTGAAAGCGCAGCTTTCGGTATAGCCGACCCGGTCATGGAGGAAGAAATAGAAGTGGCTATCGTGCTACATCCCGGGCACAAGGTTACCCCGGGGGAAATCATCGCTTGGTGTGAGACGAGGCTGCCAAAATTCATGATGCCGCGTTATATAGAATTTATGGAAAAGCTACCGAAGTCAGCTTCAGAGAAGGTACAGAAGGTCGCCCTTAAGGAGCGGGGACTAACCGCCAACACATGGGACAGGCAGAAGCATTCTTAGAAGGATGGTCAAGGGTTGAGACTACTACGGGTTAACATGGGACAACTGAAGGCAGTTTATGAAGAGCTGCCAAACGAGTGGCAGCTTATTGGTGGTAGGGGGCTGGTCGCCAAAATAATGAATAAGGAATTAGCCCCAGGGATTGACCCACTTGGTGCTGACAATAAGTTGATTATCGCTGGCGGTCCTCTGGCTGGGACTATAGCCCCCCAGCTAGGCAGGATTTCGGTTGGTGGCAAAAGTCCGCTGACGCTGGGGATAAAAGAGGCTAATGCTGGAGGTCCGGCTGCCCAGAAGTTAGACAAGCTAGGTATAAGGGCAATTATAGTGGAGGATATTGCCCCAGAAGGGAAATTCTACTGCCTTAAAGTCTCCAAAGATGAGGCTATTCTAGTATCGGCTGATGAATATAAAGGGATGAAGAATTACAAGCTGGTTGAGGAGCTTTATAAGAAATACGACAGGAAATCGGCGATAATTTCTATAGGGATAGGCGGTGAGCGGGGATACAAATCGGCTTCAGTTTCTCTTACCGATATTCTGGGAGACCCCTGCAGAAGTGCTGGCAGGGGTGGCCTGGGGGCGGTTATGGGCTCCAAGGGACTTAAGGCAATTATTATTGACGATTCAGGCACGCCACCGGTAGATATGGCTAATAAATTTCTATTCAGGGAAACAGTAAAATCCTGGGTAGCCACATTAAAGAAAGACCTTACCTGCGGATTGCTCTCCGAGTTTGGCACTCCCCTGGCGGTTGCCTCAAATAGTTACCAGGGGACTATGCCGGCAAATAATTATAGCTCAGGCAGGCCCGAAGGGTTTCAGAAGGTTACTGGTGAGGTAATCAAGCAAAATGTCTGGCAACGTGGCGGCAAAATGCACGGCTGCATGCCGGGTTGCGTCGTCCAGTGTTCAATAATCTATAACGATGCCAATGGAAACCGCCTGACCTCAGCCTATGAATATGAGGGGGTTGCCATGCTGGGGACTAATCTGGGCATTACCGACCTTGATGCTATAGCCAGGCTTAAATTCATGTGTGATGACCTGGGTATTGATTTGATAGAGGTCGGGAGCAGCCTGAGTGTGGCAGCCAGTGCCGGTAAGATGAAAATGGGTGATGTAGAGTCAGCGATAAGACTAGTTGAGGAAATAGAACGGGGCACTGAGTTTGGCTATGTTTTGGGGAATGGGGTGGTTTCCACAGCCAAGGCTGTCAACGTCAGCCGCATACCGGCATTCAAGGGGCAGTCAATTCCAGCTCATGACCCTCGGGCAGTCAAAGGGGTTGGTGTTACCTATGCCACCAGTCCCATGGGAGCTGACCATACTGCTGGACTTACCTACAGGATAGCCCAGCAAAAAACGGGGCAGATAGCAAACTCACTCAGGTTTCAGATACAGGCGGCAACTTGTGATACTCTGGGGTATTGTATTAACTCTATCCCCGGGGGACAGGCTTCCATCTATGTTTTCCTAGCTGAATTGCTAAATGCCCGATACGGGTCCAATTTAACAGCTGATGATGTATTTGAAATCGGTAAGCAAACACTCAAGGATGAGCTGAAATTTAATGAGGGTGCTGAGTTCAGTAAAATCTATGAGCGCTACCCGGCTTTTGTGCGGACAGAAGCCCTGCCCCCAACGAATAGTGTATTTGATGTTGAAGATTCTGAACTGGATGGCATCTGGGAGAACCTAGAGACATTCAGGCAGCCTAGAAAGATTTGGGAAGTCCGTTTTCCCACTCTGCCGTCAATTCTATTTGGAGCCGGTGTGGTTCAAAGGCTGGGTCAACAGGCCAGAGGGCTCAACATAAAGAAAGCCCTTGTGCTAGCCGACCCGGTGATGAAGAGGCTGGGGCGTGTCGATGAAGTCCAGAGGATTCTAGAAAGGAGTGGTATAGCTTCGGTGGTCTTTTCCGATGTGGAGCCTGACCCACCGATAGAGGAAATAGAGAGGGCGGGTCAGGTTTACCAAGAGCAGGGTTGCGACGGGTTGATTGGATTGGGGGGAGGCAGTGCTATGGATTCGGCTAAGGCAACAGCGGTAAGAGCAACTCAGCCTGGGATTCTGGCAGAATATGATGTGGGGGTGGGGGGGACAGCAAAAATTGAGGCTCCGCTACCGCCGATAATTTGTATTCCAACTACATCAGGTACCGGCAGTGAAACCAATCACACTGCGATAATCACGGATAAGCAGAGGAGGGTTAAGTTTCCTTTAATAAGCGACTTGATTAAACCAAAGCTGGCTGTAATTGACCCCATTTTATGTAAGACGATGCCCCCGGTGATAACCGCAGATACCGGCTTAGATGCACTAGCCCATTGTTTTGAATCGTACGTAACCAAGAATACTGCTTATCACCCTTA
>DAOWJH010000055.1 GCA_030640495.1 Dehalococcoidia bacterium
ATTCTTAGAGCCATGCCATACCTCTTGAAATATTAATAGCGACTTACGATAAGCTCAGCCCAGCTTGCCTGCCTCTTCTCTAACCAGCCGCCTTATCCTCTTGTGAACCTCAACAACATCACCTATCTCTTTTCTACCTGATAGCCAGTGAAAGTAACCCTTATCCCCCCCACCCCCAACTTTCTCCTTCTCCTTCACTACCCTCTCCACTTCACCTCGCTGACCCCTCTGCCATGCCTCCAGCACCTCTGTCAGGTCGCTGATAGAAGTGGAAGCCAGGCCCATAGTTGAGTAGGGTAGGGCATATTCATTAGCATTAAAAGCAATGGCTAACCCTTCCCCTTCCTCCACCGCCTGAAGCATTCTGAAATCGGTAATGCTGTCCCCAATCACCACCCACTTGGATAATGGCTGACTATAATTATCAGCGAATTTTTTTAAAGCAGCTACTTTACGTCGTCCACCCATCGGCTTTACTTCTTTTACTGCCATACCCAGATTGGTGGTAGGCAGTTTTTCCCAGAAGAAGTAATCTAATCTTTGCTTAATCTTGTCATCATCCACCGGGCTCATTGTCAGGATATCCTGCTCGGTCTGTCTCAGTAGGGCAGTATCTTCTTTACATAAAGTTATACGGAATTTATCCAGAGGGAATGATGTGCAGGCAACATTATGGGCATAGATACCTAGTTTTTGGGTAATGTGAATGGCATATTGCTCGTAACTGGTGCTGATGCAGAATACCTTCCAGCCACTATACTCAAGCCAGGAGACAAGCTTGGCAGCACCACCGGTTAAACTTGCTTTACTGGCTAAGCTGGCAATATCAGCCTCAGAAATATTGTGGAGCACCAGGAAAGGGACTATAAGAGCCAGGGTATCTCCCGGTTCATAGTCTTCTCTCTCTTCCAGCGTCAGCAGGTCATCGTAGCGGCTGATAACCTCAAAAACCCTGTCCCCGTTAGGGAACAGCTTCATTAGCTCATAGGCATTATCCTGAGGTGATAGTGGTCCTTCAAGGTCAAAACAGATGAAGTTCATTACAAAATTACCCCTCCCACCGCTTCATTTATCTCACCAGTCAGATTATAGCCGTTAATTGCTCCCCCCTCGGCGTCAACAATTTGCTTCTCTGAGTTTACCCTAATTTTACCCTCGCTAAAAGCCTTCAGGGTAGATATTATTAGTGGAAATTCCCTGGCCAGCCCATGCTCCCGAATAAGTTTAAACAGGCGGTTGTTTTCCCCTTGTTTTTTAATCTCCTCTGTGGGATGCCCCTTTATTTCATCCCAGCATTTATCAAAAGCACCACCTCTAATCGGAAAGGTGCAGTAGGTTACCGGCGGTCCCTTGTCTAGCTCCGGGGTCACCAGGTGCATCATTACCCCTGTTTCCTCAGCCTTGTTATCAATCAGTTGCCAGATTACCTCCTGCCATGTTCCAGTCGGTCCACCGGGAGCCGCCGGGTGCAGGTTAACCATATTGTATCTCTGGCACATCTCTTTGCCAACAATCAGCATGTAACCGGCTAGCACACACAGCTCAGGGTGAAAACCTTGTAACCTATTGCCTGCCTCCCGGTCATAGTTAAGCCTCCACAGTGGCAGGGTTCCTGCCTGCTCGGTGATTGAGATACCCTGCCCGGCCTTAAACCTGCGATAAGAAAGATGGATAAGAGGGATATGATAACTTTTAACCAGTTCAAAAAATAAATCGCTCTCTCTGGCTTCACCGGGTTCACGGTTACTGAAAACAAAGGCTATCTCTGCCTTAATCTCGCCTCGCTTGATACTGCTATCTACCGCCTGTAACAAGTCTCTGGCCGCCTTATCTCTACCTGTGGAAAACCAGCCAAGTTTATACATCGCTCACCATTTTATTTAAGATTGCTTTTTACCCTTGTCCACACGCTATTAAAGTGGACTAAAGGGTTTGTTCGGTGTCCAAAAACCTTGCCCTTTTCTAGGCACCGAAGAAAGTCATCCCTGCCATTAAATTCAGGCATCTCAATATAAGCATTACCTATTTCATATGGAGTGTGGGCATCGCTGCCAGCACTTCCCGGAATACCGTGCTTTTGAGCAAAACTCTGAGCCTTGGCTGAAGAATAAAGAAGAAGGCTTCTTGAGTTAAATACTTCTATGACATCAATTTGCTCGGCTATTTCTTCTATTGTATTGCTATCTAAAGCAGAGAGCCTGAATATATCAAAAGGGTGGGGTATACATACCAGGGCATCCTGAGCCCTGATTCTGGATATCGTCTGCTCAATCGACAAACCACGGGGTATACCCTGTTTAAGAAACATACCCATAATCTCACCATGAAGGGTTAGAATTTCTTCAGCTACAATTACCGGAAACGGGGCTTTATCTTGCATCCTTAGTGCACCCTCAATAGTGCCATGGTCAGCTATGGCAATGCAGTTTACTCCTGTCTCCAAACAGCGACTTATAATCTGCTCCAAAGGTGTATTACAATCCATTGAATATTCAGTATGAATATGAAAGTCAGCTTTGAACAATTCAGTTATCTCAACCAATCCTTTCTAGATAGCCACCGGTGCGAGTGTCAACCTTAATAGCGTCCCCTTCATTGATAAACAGGGGCACCTGGATAATAATGCCAGTCTCTAGCTTGGCTGGCTTAGTGCCGGCGGTCGCTGTATTTCCTTTGAAACCAGGTTCGGTATTAGTTACCTTGAGTTCAACAGCTATGGGTAGCTCTACACCTATCAACTCGCCCTTATAGCTTGATATTTGTAACGACATCCCTTCCTTCAAATAGTTAATGACATCACCCAGTTGGCTCTTGTCAAGAGAAAACTGCTCAAAGTTCTCCTCATCCATAAAGTAGTATAAATCACCATCGTTGTATAGATATTGCGTACTGCGATAGTCAAGTCGGGCGCGAATAAACTTCTCGCTGGACTGGAAGGTCTGCTCAATAGTATGGCCATCCCGAATATCACGAAGCTTGAGTCGAGCCAGAGCGGTTCGCTTCATTTTGACATGCTGGTAATCAATAACCTGATATAATTTATTGTCCAGTTCAATAGTAATCCCTTTCCTTATTTCACTACCACTTATCATGCTATGCTCCAACCTTCCTAGATTTTGACATTACCCTTATTTTACCACCTTCCATTACTACTGTGTCTTCAATCCTTACTCCCCCCCACCCCGCCAGGTAGACGCCAGGTTCAATAGTAAACACCATATTATTAACCAGTTGTTCTTGTGAGTTCGGACCAAGGCGTGGCTGCTCGTGAGGGGCTAGCCCTATGCCATGCCCTAAACCATGACCAAAGGCTTCGCCATAGCCCGCCCCCTCAATAACTGTTCTAGCCGCATTATCGGCTTCGTCCCCGCTCATTCCTTCCTTAATCATAGCTATCGCCGTTAGCTGAGCCTCAAGGACAGTATCATATACCTTATTAAAGGTCTCATCAGGAGTACCAGGGCAGATAGTGCGGCTCAGGTCGCTACAGTAGCCGCCAATTCTGGCGCCGATATCAATTATTACTGGCTCCCCGGAGCAGATAGTGCGTGGCGAGGGTTTGGCGTGGGGCAGGGCTGAATTTTGACCTGAGGCAACAATTATATCAAAGGGAATAGTCTCACTGCCCTTGGCTCGCATAAATTTTTCTACCTCCCAGGCTGCCTCCTTTTCGGTCATACCAGCTTTTATCATATTTTCAGCATATTCAAAAGCGGCGTCACTTATTGCCACCGCTTCGGTTA
>DAOWJH010000080.1 GCA_030640495.1 Dehalococcoidia bacterium
ACGGACGCAGGTAAGGCATGCCCGACATTTCTCAGGCTCTACTTTCACCTTCTCCACCTCCACCATCACCTTTCCTGGAGATAAAAGCTTATAGACGCTCATAGTGGCGCTTGAAATATCTGTCGAAGTTCGAGTGAAATCCAAATCACCTTTACAGCCTCCGACAAAAAATATTCCCTTCCTCTCTGAGGCAACCGGGTAAAGATGCACATTCTCATCCTGATAAAACCCTTGAGAATCGGTCCCGATATTTAGCATCGAACTTAAAGCCTCGGTCCCTTCGGAGGGCAAAGTTTTTTCTTCAGTCACTAGGAAATCGCAGAGCAGCGTTACTTCCTCACCAAGAAGGACGTCTCTTGCCTCAACCTTTACCCGACCATCTTCCTTAGATATTCGAGGCTTTTCCTCAAACTTTAAGAATACCACGCCTCGCTCTCTTGCCTCTCGATACAGTTTCTCCACCCCCTCACTATCTACTTTCAGACTCTTGCAGAAGACATAAACCTCACTCCCTAGCCTCTCTTTGATGGCTAGAGCATTGCTCAGTGCGGACAGGATAGGAAGGCGGGAATTCTCGTCGGAGACATCGAGAACGAAACCTATTGTTCCCGGTCTTCGTTCCAACTTCCCCGGGGCTTGAAGCATGTCAACAAGTTTTCGCTGTGAGATGATATTAACTTCGAGTTTAAGTTGGAAGTCTTGGGGCAGGATTTCGGTCATATAGCCGGTGGCGAAGATAATAGCTCCAAAGCTTTGGGAGACCTTCTCTTCTCCTCTCCTTATGCTTACAGTGAAATCCCCGGCTTGTCCTTCCACCCTTACTATTTCAGCAGAGGTGAAAACCTCGATGTCACCATTTTCCTCTACTGCTTTCCTCGTCGAATTGAGCATCTCTTCAGGGGTTATCCCAAACCCATAAAAGCCTTCAAATTCTCCAAGCTTCCCCCCTAAAACTGCTTCTCCCTCCACCAAGGTTGTTTTGAGACCGAGCCGGGAAAGTTCTAAGGCAGACTTCATCCCTGAGAATCCGCCCCCCACCACTAAAACCTGCTTGTTTACCGGAATATCCTTCTTATCCACTGGCTGAAGAAATCGAGCTTTACTTGCTGCCATCATGACAAGCTCCAAAGCCTTGCCAGTGACATCACCTTCATGAGCCCATGAACACTGCTCCCTGATGTTTGCCATGGAGAGGAAATTGTAGTTGAGCCCGGCTTCCTCAAGGGCTTTACCAAAGACATTCTCTTTAAGCTCTGGGGAGCAACCAGCAATGACCACCCGATTTATGCCCTTCTCCCTGATGGTGGAGAGCATCTTCTCCTGACCTTCTTCAAGGCAGAGGGAGGAGTTTAAATCAACATAGACAACGTCTTGAAATTTCTCTGCTCTTTCCTTTATCTTGGGGAAACCTATGTTGCTCAGGCTTTTACCACAATCGCAAAGGAAGATGCCAATCCTTACTTGCATCTTACCAAAACCTCCATTGCCCTTTTCGCCGCCGCCATCCCATGGGCAATTGAGTCAGGGATGTCCTTTGGACCTTGACATGCTCCGGCAAGGAATAGCCCTTCCACATTGGTCTCGGTGGAGTCTAAAGGCTTTGTGTCAAAGAATCCTTCATCTCCCAAATTTATTCCCAGAATTCTCGCCAAATCCCACGAGTCCTTCCTGGGAACCATACCCACCGAAAGGACGACAAGGTCAAAGAGTTCTCGATTGACCTTCCCTTCTAAGATATTCTCAAACTTCACTTCGAGCTCACCAGGGTGAGCTTCCAGAATTTCAACCGGCACCCCTCGGATAAATCGGATACTTTCCTTACATTCTTCATAAAACTCAGCAAAGCCCTTTCCCGCAGTCTGAAGGTCAATATAAAAGATGGCCACCTCGGCATTCGGATTTTGATATTTGATAAGTCGAGCGAACCTCATGGCATATTTGCAGCATACCTGCGAGCAGTAGCAATGTTCTTCATTCCTTGAGCCTACACATTGGATGAAGGCAATGTTTTGAGGCTCTTTCCCGTTTGAAGGAAGCTTAAGAGAGCCCTCACGGTTGAATACTCTCTCAAGGTCGAGCCCGGTTAAGACGTTAGGGTATCTGCTATAACCTAGAGAACCTATCTCCCGAGCATCAAAGACCTCAAAGCCGGTGGCGACGATGATTGTGCCAACGCTCAACTCTTGTCTTTTTGACTTACGCTTGAAGTCTATGGCATTTGTGGGGCAACTCTCTTGACAGAGATTACAATCTTCTCCCTTAAAGCGAAGACATAGTCTCTCATCAAGAATATAAGAAAAAGGGATCGCTTCCGCAGAGGGCAGATAAATTGCCTTAGGCTCAGTGGGACAGACCTCGGTGCACATTCCACAGGCGATACATCTCTCCAGAGAGATATATTGAGGCTTTTGAGTTATCTCGACACGAAAATTACCAACCTCACCACTAACCTTTTGTACTGTGGAATTGGTTAGGAGTGAAATTTGAGGATGGATTACGGCTTCTTTAATTTTTTGGGGGACTACACAAACAGAACAGTTGGAGCAGACATCTGTTGCTTTACAACAAAAAGAGGCAGCGTATCCTCCAACTGTTGCCTCCCTCTCTATTAAATATACACTTAAACCACCATTAGCTAACTCTAACGCTGAAGCTATCCCTGATATGCCTCCCCCAATAACTAAAACATGGTTATTCTCCAATTTGTAAATCTGCCCTTTCTACTTTTTGAGTAATTCCTCCACTCGACTTAGTAGTTCATGAGGGTCAAATGGCTTTTGAATATAGTCTTCTGCCTCCATCGTCATCCCCTCTTGCACAGAGAGATGTAGTTTTTCTCTATCCTCAGGGTAAACAGTTAGCATTATTACAGGAATATGGGAGAAAAAGTGGTATCTTTCGTCGGTCTTGAGCTCTCGGCAAGCCGTAAAGCCATCCTTAACCGGCATTATCACATCCAAGACAATTAAATCAGGCCTTTCTTCTACTACTTTTTGCAGACCCTCATCCCCATCATATGCAGCAACTACCTCATAACCCTTCTTTCCAAGTAGAGCTTTCATTTGCCGCTGCAGATCAGGGTCATCATCAACGACCAATATTTTCTTGGGCATATCTCCCTCCTTTGAACAAAAGTTTCCTCACGCCTACTTCTAGCGCCAGTGGATGGCTCCTGCGTAACTGAGCTATTTGGAGAGGTATGTTGGAATACCCTCTGTCTCAATTGTTCTACGGTGCTTTAATAATAGCAAAACCATCCATCTTTGGTAACAGCAGTTCCAAGACCATTGAGTCTAGCTTTTCTTCTTTTAGCCTGGTTGGAACTTCCTTTTAACCACGAGCTTCAATTACCTCATTGGAACGCGACTTTAACACATTACTAATTACTATTCGAATACCAAGGGCATCATCTACCATCACAATCCTAGCTATCTGTCCTACTGACCGTTCTAATCGAGTAACCTATTTAATCCTCTTCTCTACTCTTCTCCAATCT
Organism: Dehalococcoidia bacterium; assembly: GCA_030640495.1. Classification (GTDB taxonomy): domain Bacteria; phylum Chloroflexota; class Dehalococcoidia; order Dehalococcoidales; family DAOWJH01; genus DAOWJH01. The sequence continues at coordinate 3,497 of DAOWJH010000080.1, forward strand.
TTGGTAAGGTGAAAATAAACTTGCTCCCCTTACCATTTCCCGGGTTGGGACTTACAGCCCATATCTTACCATGATGAGCCTCGACTATCTTCTTACTTATAGAAAGCCCTAAGCCAGTCCCTCTTTCAGCTATGTCAACACCTCGATAAAAACCATCAAATATTTTAGGTAATTCCTCGGCAGGGATACCAATTCCGGTATCTACTACCTCTGCTTGTATGTCATAAGTCTCATCCGTTACTTTGACCGTTACCACCCCTCCAGAATGGGTATACTTGATGGCATTGGATAACAAATTTCTAACTACCTGTTCAAGCCGCACTGAAGTCCCAAGAACAGCAGGAAGCCCTCGGGGCACTTCAGCAATTAGTTGCAACCCCTTTTTCTCAGCTAACGGGCGCATAGTTTCAACGCAACCTTCTATTACTTCTGCCAGAGATATCCTCTCCATTCTCAAATCTCCGAAATCAATGCGGGACAAATCAGTCATGTTAGTCACCAAATTTAGAAGGCTAGAGAGTCTATCGCTACTCCTCTGTATCATGTCTCTTTGCTCTTCATTTAGCCCCCCCACGAACTCACCAAGCAAGAGCCGATTATAATTTTCCGCCGCAGCTAAGGGAGCCTTCAAATCATGAAAGATGACAGACAGAATACGTGCCGCCGTCTGCCTAATGCTTTGAAGTCTCGAACAAACCACCTTAGCAAGATTACTCATCACCTTACATCCCATTTCAGGGTTGTCTTCGAGCAACCTTTTAAGCTCTGCCGCATTTAAAGCAATAACCTTAGTTGGCTCAAGAGTCCGGGCCCTTGTATTAAGAATATTAGGATCTATGAGTCCTGGATAACCAAAGCAGTTACCTTGAGTTATCACATCAATTGTCGCACTTCCCTCTGCCCCTCGGCCAATGCGAACAGTAACTTCCACAGCCACCTTGCCCGATTGTATGACATACATAATACGGCATACAGTACCCTCTGGGGAAGTAACCACGCCAGCTTCATATACCTCTTCTTGACAAAGCGGGAGCACCTTAGCCAGTTGATCGTCACTCAGCCCTTGGAACAAGTCTGAATGTTCTAATATTTCCTTAATCGAGCCCAATTTGACTACTGGTTCCTTTCAAAATCTTCCCTTGTAAATGATAACACACTTGTCACAATTTTTCAAAATCCGATGTGGTATGATTTCCAAAAATTTGGTGATTAAGGTATAATAATTTTCAGTAAACTACGACAAAATTCTTGTGGGAGACTTCGAAATGAAGACGAAGAGCAATCTAGAAAGAGTGCTGGAAGCAGGACATTTTGCTGTGACTGCTGAAATTGGTTCCCCTCAGAATACGGAGCCTGAGACGATAAGGAGAAAAGCTAATCTCATTAAGGGTTACGTCGATGCCTTTAATGTCCCTGACGGACAGGCAGCAGTAGTGGCAATGGCAAGCTGGGCAGCTTGTCTTATAGGGATGGGGGAGGGTCTTGATCCCATAGTCCAGATGACATGTCGTGACAGGAATCGAATTGCTCTTCAGATGGATATTTTGGGCATCTCTGCGTTTGGTATGAATAATATACTCTGCCTCTCTGGGGACCCCGTTTCTTTTGGAAATCAGCCTGAGGCAAAGCCCGTCTTTGACCTCAATTCTACCCAGTTTATCAAGATGGTCAAGGTGCTCCGGGATGAAAAGAGGTTTGAGAATGGAGAGCCAATATCTGGAAAGGAGCCTAGACTTTTCATTGGGGCAGTAGCCAACCCGTTTGCCGAACCCCAAGAACACGAATCGGTTCACCCTGGAGAGAAAGTTGCTGCCGGGGCAGACTTTATCCAGACCCTGGCTGTGTATAACATTGAGAAATTTAACAAATGGATGGAACTGGTTCGAGGAGAAGGACTGCATAAGAAAGTGAAAATCCTTGCCGGAATTACTCCCATAACATCTGCAGCAGCAGCAAGGTATATGAAGACAAAAATCCCCAATATGGATATCCCTGATGAAATTATTGAACGCCTTCGGAAGGTTCGTAACAGAGAAGAAATGATAGAGGAAGGAATAAAGATCGCTATAGAAACAATAAATCATTTAAGAGAAATAGAAGGAATAGCGGGTATCCACATCATGACCCTTCAACGGGAGGAACTTATTCCAAAAATCTGTAGCGCCGTCGGCCTTCACCCCCGCCCTTGAAGCTGACCCAGCATTTGAGTTACAAATTATTTTACACTTACCGTTGACTCCAAATTAAATAGCAGTACTAAGGTAATCTTGATATTCCGAGCAAAAATTTAGTGATGCGACCACAGCTTCAAACAGAAACCAGGCATTGAAGCTTCTATTTTTAGTTTGCACTAGCACTTGATTAATGGCTCCTCCAAGTTGAACATTTCATCGGAATGTGTGATTAACTTAGAAACAAAGGCCTGCAGACAGCGCTATTTTCCTGTTCAGACTCTGTCAGAAACAGAGATAGGTCTCCCAGCCATCTTATGTACCGAGTCATGCGGGTCTCTCAAAAGTACGGTCAGTTGACTGTTCGAACCAGCAGGATGTTACTTCACTGGGCTAAGGTAAGGCAGCGAATTATCTGTTACCTCGGTACAAAGCCACCGACGGAAGAGGAACTGAAAAACATTCTTAAGGAGGTTAAGCAATGAAAAGAACAGAACAAGTACCACCTGGCAGAAGAACAAAGATACAAAATCTAAAGGCTACGCATGAGCAAGGACAGCCAGCATCGCGGAGTAGACAAGGCAGCAACAAACACCTCTTGCTTCGTCACCCTAATTTCGTAGCTAAATCAAAAGACCCTAGCTTTGAGCCACCACCTCTTGCGTGTGAAGCAAGCGCTCTAACCAACTGAGCTAATCGCCCAAAATTAGCTTTGTAAAATAGGCTTCTTTGTCTAAAGATATCGGGGAGTAATCATTCGGTAAGGTAAAGACCCCCTAAAATTTTTATTGCGGTATATCCATTCTTCCTTAATAGGTAATTCCCACGGCACTGGGTCAGTTGCTGTCTCCCTGAGCCAGCCACGAATTAATGAATTCACTATTCTTCCAGTACCATTTTAATTGCTCCTCTTGGGCATATAAAGGCGCAAATCCCGCACCCCTTACAAAAGTCGTAATCTATCTCAATCTCGTTTGTTATTTCATTTCTTGTTATACATAAGTCAGGGCAGAGCAAGCGACAGAGGTCACAGCTTTCACACCGGATGTTCCCCAGACAACGCTTGGCCTCCTCTACCGCTGTTTCCTCATCAAAACCCTGCTTTACCAGTAGACTCCCCTTTAGTCTATCGCTTACCTCCAGACTTTCTTCGCTATGTCGTTTTACTATTGTTAACTCGCAGTCTTTGATTTTCATAGCTTCTCCGGTTATTTCCCAGATAGATAATTATCTACTGACCTAGCTACTCTTTTGCCGCTTGCCATTGCTTCTACTATCGTTGTCGGGCCACTTACAGCATCACCAGCGGCAAATACACCTTCTATATTAGTCAGGCAGCTATCATCAACAATGAAAGTATTCTCTGGTGAAAGATTAAAGGATAACCCTTCTTGGTTCCATGAAAGGTCAGGGCGCTGCCCTACAGCTGAAATAATCGAGCTTATATTCATAATAAAGTCAGAGCCTTCTATTGGAACAGGTCTCCTTCGCCCTGACTCATCAGGCTCACCAAGCTTAGTCTTTATACATTCAAGTGCCTGGATTTCACCGTCTCTTCCAATAATTCTGACTGGCATAGCTAAATAGTTTATCTTAATCCCCTCAGCCTGGGCTTCTTTCAATTCATCCCGGTCGGCGGGCATTTCCTCGTAACTTCTACGATAAAGAATGGTAACATCTTTGACTCCGGAGCGTAAAGCAGAGCGGGCTGAGTCAATGGCTGCATTTCCTCCGCCAACAACAATCGTCTTATTCCCAAGGTCTACTGGCTCACCGCTGGCATATTTTCTTAAGAAGGTAAGGCAATCCATATATCCCCTAGCATATTGGTCATTTTTTACCCCCATCTTTAAGCCTTCATGGGTTCCTATCGCCATGATGATTGCATCAGCCCCGTCTCTTCTAAGGTCAGGCAAACTCATATCTATGCCGAACTTAACCTTGGTTTTTATGGTAACACCCATCCCCTCAATGTATTTGATGTCTCGGTTTAATACATTTCTAGGTAATCTGAATGGGGGTATTGCCCAGCAGAGCATACCACCAGGCTGGCTAAAGGCTTCAAGAACCTCTACCTCATAGCTCATTCCGGCTAGTTCATAGGCAGCGGCTAACCCTGCTGGTCCCGAGCCGATAATTGAAATCTTTTTCCCTTTTTTCCGTCCAACCTGGGGTGGGGCTAGTCTTCCATCATCAAAATCTACGACGAATCGTTTCAACGTCTTGATAGAAGCAGACTCGTCAACCAGGTTTCTTACGCATTTTTCTTCACATGGATGACTACAGATATATCCGGTGACTGAGGGAAGGGCATTGGTCTCCCTGATTAACTTCAATGCCTCTTCATATTTCCTCTCAGCAATAAGTTCTATATATCCCCTGATATCTTGGTGAATAGGACACGCTGCCTGGCAAGGCGGCATATCAAAAATTTTATCTACATTTATGGATGGCGCGGTTTTTACTTCTTTATATACACGCCCGCGTAGGCTTGATTCTTCCTTCCTCATCTCAAAAATAATTTCTGCCGGGCACCCTTTGGCACAAACTGAACAAGCATCGCACTTTTCAGTATCTATTATCGGTCTGTGTGTTCTTCCCTCTACTGCCATATTACCAGCCTCTTCTATTCATCCCTTCTACTGTTAGTCTACTTTCCCAGCTTAAATCCGAGCTCAACTGCCTCCAGATTCAGAGCCTTAAACCTTTCGGGAACATTCTCTTCTATTGCAGAAATGAGAGCATCCCGATTGACTATTTTAGTTATTTCTACGGCTGAACTTAAAATGACTATATTTACCACTTGTTTGCTGTTAAGCTCTCTAATGGCTGCATTGGTGGCGGGAATGCCTATCTGTTTTAAACCGCTAATCTCCTTAGGGGAAACCATCTGCTCGTCATAAATAACGATTCCAGCTCCCGTTTCAACATTTTTAATATAAACATCATATGCCTTCTGAGACATAGCAATTAAAACATCTACTTCAACTACATGGGGAAAGCTTATTGGCTTATCCGATATTATAACGTCAGCCCGACAGGTTCCGCCTCTGGCGGCTGCTCCATAGGAATTTGAGCCGGCAACCCATTTCTCATCATTGATGCCAGCATAGCCGAGCATCGTTCCGGCTAGAATAACTCCCTGCCCACCAAAACCGCATAGCCTGACCTGAGTGCTAATTTCTGCCATCAGAAAATTCCCCCGTTATTATCTTTCCTTCCAGCTCTTCTGGCGATAATCCTTCAGCCTCCTCCTTCATAATGCACTTATCCATCAAAAACTTAATCATATCTATAGGGGTTCCAAGCTGGTTCCGCCGTCCAAATTGGATTGGGCAGGGTGATAAAACTTCTATGAAAGAGAACCCTTTAATCTGCACTGCCTTCTTGATACTGCTTATCAATGCCAAAGGCTGGGTTACCGAATATCTTGCCACATAGGTGGCTCCAGCCGCATCCACAAGCTTGGGAAGGTCAAAGGGACGGTAGGGATTGCCTTCGGTGGTTGTCATTGTAAAAGCACCCATTGGCGTGGTGCAGGCAACCTGACCGCCAGTCATCCCATAAAGGAAGTTGTTAACCAATATGACGGTAAGGTCTATATTTCTGCGGGCGCCATGAATAAGATGATTCCCCCCAATATCGGCTAAGTCACCATCTCCGCTAATAATCATAACCTGTAATTTGGGATTAAACATCTTGGCTCCAGTGGCGAAGGGAATAGTTCTGCCGTGCAGAGTATGAAGAGTATCAGCGTTGAAGTTAGGACTCGGTATCCAGCCAGCACAGCCTATGCCTGAGACAAATAGCATGTCATCAATGTTTATTTTAAGTTCATCAATGGCTCTTAAGATGAGCCCCAGCAAAATACCATCACCACAACCGGGACAGAAGGCGGTAACTAGTCCGGGTCGTAAATATTGTTCCAAGTCTCTGGTCATTATACAAGCCTCCTCAATTGCTCTATAATCGCATTCGGGTGTATGTCCTCCCCATTCGTTTGAGAGTATAATATTGCATCGCAAGAGGCATATTTCATTACTTCTTCTACAACCTGTCCCTTGTTCATTTCGGGAACGAGTATTTTTTTAGCCCTTGACCCAATGTCTCTTATTAACCTGTCAGGGAAGGGCCACATAGTCTTTAGCCTGAACATTCCCACTTTTTTACCTTCGCCTCGCAGCTTTTCAATGGCAAATAGCGCGCTCCTTGCCGTAAAACCATAACAAACCACTACTACTTCAGCATCTTCCATATAGCAAGAATCATAGTCAATGATTTTTTCTCTATTATTCATTATTTTGCTATATAATCTTGAGACCAGTTTTGCCTGAACCAGGGGGTCATCTGTTTTCCTGATGCCATAGTCATTATGCGTGGAGCTGGTCACTAGCAACTTTTCCCTTTCACCAAAAGTGGGCATCGGCGGGACGCCATCATCTTCCTCAGTACCAAAAGGGGCTGCCCCTGGTTTTTTCGTCCGGTTAAATATGTCTACATCTTCTCTTATATCCATTTTCTCCCGCAGATGACCGACTGCCTCATCAGTGAGAAGGATAACAGGAACTCTGTATTTTTCAGCAAGGTTAAAGGCATCAATAGTCTGGTCGTATGCCTCCTGTACCGACCAAGGGCAAAGAGCAATGATTTGACGGTCGCTATGGGAACCCCACCTGGCTTGCATTATGTCCCCGCTTGCCGGTCGGGTAGCTTGGCCTAAACCAGGTCCTGCCCTCTGAACATCTATGATTACAATTGGCGTTTCCGTCATGACGGCATGTCCAACCCCCTCCTGCATCAGACTAAAACCGGGTCCTGATGTAGCCGTCATGGCTCTTGCCCCAGCCCACGATGCCCCGATAATGGAACAGATGGAGGCAATCTCGTCCTCCATCTGTATAAATACACCTCCAGTCTCTTTAAACCTAATTGAAATCCTCTCCACAATCTCAGAGGCTGGAGTAATTGGGTAACCAGCAAAATAACCACATCGTGCCGCTATAGCTCCCTCAGCTATGGCTTCATCTCCTGAAAAATAGTAACTCCCCGGTGAAAGTATGCTTTTCATCTCTCTCCTAATGTCTTGATGGAACTAACCGCCTGTATCCCCCCCGATATTCAACCACCCAGTGTGTAAGTTTACCCTTAAACCGAGATTTCGTCAAATGCCGTTGTCTTCTGGATGTGGACAAATAGTTAAGTTTTAATCGCCCGGCTGCTTCGGCTAAGCTAAACCAGGATTATAGGCTTTTCTCCTCTGACTTGTCTTTTTTGGTTAACCCTCTTGGGCTATTACACAGTTTTTTGGTGAAACCTTTATAATACAGTAAAAGGGGGTTAACTATATGGAGGAGCAGGCAGCAGAAGTTATCATCAATCAGGCAAAGTTGCGCCTAATTCAAGGAGACATCACCAAGCAGGATACCGAGGCTATAGTTAATGCTGCCAATTCCAGCCTTATGGGTGGTGGTGGAGTGGATGGGGCAATCCACAGGGCAGGGGGTCCTGCCATTTTGGAGGAATGCAAGCAAATCGTAGCCCGACAAGGGCGTTTACCAACAGGTAAGGCAGTAATGACAACCGGCGGGAATCTTAAGGCAAGTTATGTCATTCATACCGTTGGCCCTGTCTGGCACGGAGGCAATAAAGGGGAGCCTGAATTGCTGGCTAGCGCCTATCATGAGAGCTTAAAACTGGCAGCAGACAACAACTTAGCTAGTGTTTCCTTCCCATCAATCAGCACCGGTGCCTATGGCTATCCGGTTGATAGGGCTTCAAGGGTGGCTATCAGGGCAGTTGATGCCTTTCTTCGCCAGAGGGCTACCTCTGTCAGGGAGGTGGTGTTGGTGGTGTTTGATTCTCAAACCTTTACAGCCTACTCGTTAGCTCTCAGAGAGATAACAGGGCAGGATAAGAAAAGGGATTGAGATTGTTTATCAATCTCTCCCCGGTAAACGGCTGTTGTTACCGGCGGTAAAAAATGTTTTAGCTCGCTGCCTGGTTGTCATCTCGCTGACTATAATTCGTGGTAGCAGTTTTTCTACATCGGCTCTATGGCACAGTTCGGTGCCGGGTGTCAATACAGTGGCAGTGCCCATAGCTACTGCTAAGCGGCAGGCTTCTACTAGTGGCTCTCCATCAACTAACTTTAAGGCAAGACCAGCTATAGTGCAGTCGCCGGCTCCCACAGCACTTCTTATCTTTACTGGGGGTGGGACTGCCTTCACCATGTTTTCCTTAGTAGCAGCAATAATGCCCTCTTTTCCCCGGGAGATGACTGCTATCTCAATGCCCATCTCAACTAGGTTAAGGGCTGCTTCAATGATTGCCTCTTCGGTGGGGAGTTTTGTTTTGAGTAATCCTTCAGCCTCGTGGACATTAGGCTTGATGAGGTAGGGTTTAGCTTTCACTCCTCCTTCTAACCATCGACCCTCAGAATCCAGGATGGTTTTTATCCCATAGCCCTTAGCTTCCAAGATTATGTCGTAGTAGATATTAGCCGGGATGCCGGGTGGGACGCTACCGCCAGCAACTATTAAGTCTGGGTTGGGTTGAATGCGCCTCATTTTCTGGTAGAACCTCTCTAACTCTCTTTTTGAGATGCGTGGACCGGGGGCATCAATCCTTGTCTGCTGGGTGGTTTTGGTATCAGTAATAATAAAATTGGTGCGCGTTTCCTGCTTAATAGGGGTGAAGCCGAATGTTACCCCTTCTTCATCAAGCAGTATTTCTACAGCTCTACCCTCGGGACCACCGATGAATCCATAGGCTATGGTTCTACCACCCATCTCGTGTATGGCTCGTGACACATCTATACCCTTGCCTCCGGCATAGCGATACAGTTTAGCCCACCGGTTAGTCTCCTCTACAACCAGTCCGTGCACGGTAATATGCTCATCCAAGCAGGGATTAAGGGTAATAGTAGCAATCATAGCCACCCTCCGATTTTAGTATTGTTCATACCACTTTTCCGATGTTTGCCCCAGCTCTTGGGCGGATAGACCAAGTTTCTTATACCATGGCACAGCATATCTGCTAGCTATCTCGGTTAGTCTTTTTAGCCTATCTGCCCCCACTGTTGATAGATATTGAACCCTTTCCTGGGCATCGTCAATATACATTGCCTCTTGCCAGATAGCACGACCACCCAGGAAACCTGAGGCTCCACCCTGACAGGCGATTTCTACCTGCTGGCAAAAAAGTTCAAAGTCTACCCCGGCACTCAGGATGACCCACGGAGTTTGGGATGACGTATCTAACCGGTGACAGAGTCCAATTAGTTCAGGCTTATCCTTTTTATGGCGCAGGTCAGCAGGAAACTCAGCCTTTAGCACATCTATGGGTAGGGTGGTGATATCTTGGGCAGATTTAATCACCAGTTGCTCTTTCAGGGTGGTAAACTCCACTGGGTTATTAATTTCGTTACCTATGGGATAGCTCTTTGGTTCTACCAAGAAGGGGAGGTCATATTTTATACATTCACTGGCTACCAGGTTAATGGTGTTTAACTGCTGACTTGCCAGCTCGGTCAAATCTGGACGATAGTAGACCAGAATCTTCACTGCTGAGGCACCCATTTGCTTAATCTTCCCAACATTCCACCCATCAAGCAACTTAGTTATGCGGTATTCCTTTCCGCCACCATAGCCAGTGGCTTCTATACTAACCAGGAGCCCGGTATTATTAGGTAAGGCGCTGTGACTAATGCATTGAGCAGCACCAAATATGGGGTCAAGTAGAATGGCGCTGGCATATTTAGCCAGGGCAGAGCATAGTTCCAGCTTGCGCTCAACCATTTCTTCATAGTTGACCTCTCCCGGGCGCTCCTCATCAATCATACTACGTAAGGAACCGCGGTGGTCCATGGCACACATAGTAAAGATGCCATCCGGGTTGGCAATCTGTTGTAGTCCTCTTATTTTACCAATGCTTAGCCTTTTCATTTCCTCTTGAATATTATGTAATAAAAGGTAAATTTAATCAAGACTTATAATCAGAGGTTGTTTAATCCCTATGCTTGTTTGTCCTTGCTATTAGCCATAGGGTATAATTAACAATTAACAACTGTTAATTTCCTCCCTGCTGGAGACAGAGTAATGCCCTGGTTCTATTATATAGGTAGAATAATAGTAAGAATACTACTGCTCCTGTTGACCCGGTGCCAGGTCAGGGGCAAAGAGAATATCCCTAGCCAGGGACCCCTGCTAGTTGTAGCCAATCATCTTAATCTAGCTGACTCGCCTCTACTTGGTGTTAGCCTTGGCCGGAAAGTGATATTTATGGCTAAAAAGCAGTTATTTCGTTTTAAGGTAATTGGTTACTTTGTAAGGGGCTTTGGTGCCTTTCCGGTGCACCGAGGGCAACTGGATAGGAAGGCACTGCGCCGGGCAAACCAGGTGTTAACTGAAGGTCTAGTCTTAGTTATGTTCCCTGAAGGGATGAGGAGCCTCCATGGTCAGCTGCAGCCTGCTTTCTATGGCTCGGCACTAATAGCCTTACGCAGTGGTGCGCCTATTCTGCCGGTGGGTCTTATTGGAACAGAAAAAATTAAGGGGGTAACTTGGTTATTGCGTCGCCCCCAGATAACAGTTAATATTGGTCACCCTTTCTATCTGTCCCCGACTAGTAGTAGGTTGACTAAGGCGGAGCTTGCCAAAGTTACTAATTCTATAATGGAGCGTATAGCTGAACTTCTTCCCCTGGAATATCGGGGAAATTACGCCGGGCAAGGAAGCTAGATGGCATTAAAGATTGAAAAAGCGGCTGAAATAGGGTTTTGCTTTGGGGTTAGGCGAGCCATTGATATTCTGGAGAGGGTTGCCGGTGAGCGTGGTGAGGTGGAGACATTGGGGGCTGTGGTGCATAACCAAGAGGTGCTACAAAGACTAGTCAAGATTGGTGTTAGAGTAGCCAAGAGCGTGGATGATATACAGGGAGACACGGTGGCTGTTGGCGCCCATGGGGTGAACCCACAGCTAGAAGAGGAGATTCGGGGTCGGCACATTCACATAATTAATACCACTTGCCCCTTTGTTTACCGGGCTCAGGTTGCGGCTCGAAGATTAGCTGAGTCCGGCTTTTTTGTTATTATATACGGAGATGCTAACCACCCCGAGGTCAGGGGCATTCTTGGTTGGGCTAATGGCAAGGGAGTGGCTACACTAGATGAGAGGGTTATAGCTGAGTTTGACCATTTACCTCGCCATTTAGGCGTTCTATCCCAGACAACCCAGATACCGGCTCATTTTACCAGGTTTGTAAAAAAAATTATTGACTCCGCCTTGGCTAAAGATTCCGAGCTGCGGATTATTGACACTATATGTCACGATATTAGAAGACGGCAGGTGGCAGCCATTGAGTTAGCTAATAGGGTAGACTTGATGCTCGTTATCGGTGACCATAGTAGTGCTAATACCAATCGTCTTGCTGAGTTATGTGCTACGGTAACCAAAATATGTCTAATTGAGACTGCACAAGAAATTCAACCCTCCTTGCTTGAGGGTTGTTACCGTATAGGTATCATCGGGGGTGCTTCTACTGCTGAGCAAACTATAAATGAAGTATTGATGAAGTTGGAAACCCTGGCTTAAATAGTGCCTTATAACCCCATCTCTTGAGCTATTATCTCTCGGTAGAAATCAGCATCGCCGAAGGTAGCCTCAGCCGCATTAGCCCGCCTGGTGTAGAACTGTAAATCGTGGTCAATGGTAACTCCAATAGCCCCGTGAATTTGGTGTGCCAGGGCGGTAACGCGCTTACACGCTTCACTGAGCCACGCCTTAGCTATAGCCACCTCTTTAGTACAAGGCAACCCTTCGCTTAACGTCCAGGCTGCTTGGTAGGTGCTAAACCTTGAGCCATCAACATCAGTTGCCATGTTGGCACAGTAGTGCTGTATAACTTGAAAGCTACCAATTGGGCGGTCAAACTGTTTTCTCTCCTTAGCATAATCAACAGTCATCTCCAGCATTTGCTGGATACCGCCAAGCGTTTCACAGCATTTTGCCACTGCCGCCCGCTCTATTATCTTTTGCACCTCGCTCCACCCCTGGTCTAATTGTCCCAAGATGCTCTTCTTAGGTACCCTCACCTGGTCGAAAACTACCTCATATAGCTTATCACTAGCGATAGTCTTTAAAACTGCACAGCTTATACCCGGGCTTTTGGCATCTACTAGGAATATAGTAATCCCGTTTTCCGGTTTTGCCAGTTCGTTGGTTCTGGCTACACACAGTAAATAATCAGCAATGTGGGCATCGGGGACAAAGAGCTTGGTACCGTTAATAATATAGTCGTTGTTATCAGCGGTAGCCTTAACTGCGATTGAGGCAGCATCGTATTTGGCATTGGGTTCAGTTAGAGCCAGGGTGAAGATTGCCTCACCGCTGGCTATCTTGGGTAGGTATTCCCTTTTTTGTTCCTCATTTCCAATGTCCAGGATGGGCAAACTGCCAAGAACTACTGTTGACAAGAAAGGCCCAGGTAGACAGCTGCGTCCCATCTCCTCCAGTAGCACCGATAAGTCAAGGAAGCTCATCCCACCACCACCGTACTTCTCTGGGAGTACCAGCCCCATCCAGCCTAACCCTGCCATTTCTTGCCATAGCTCCGGTGAATAACCCTTCTCACTCGTTTCCATTTCCTTAACCAGCGTTTTGGGGCATCTGTTAGTTAGAAAGTCACGAGCCATTTTCTTTAGCATTTCTTGCTCTTCAGAAAGACTTAAATCCATTATTACCCCCTCCTACTAGTTTTGGGATTTATTATTTACTGGGCAACCCCAGTCCTCTCCCGGCTACGATGTTTCTCAAAATCTCCGAGGTGCCAGCTTGGAGGCTATAACCTTTAGAGCCTAAATAGGAATGAGGTGCCATTCCTAGAATGGGTGCCCACTTGGACTCAGCTACCAGTTGCCCATAGAGTCCCAGAATGTCCATAGCAGTACTAGCCAGGTGTTGCTCAAAGGCGGTAGAGTATGCCTTAGCCATAGCCGCTTCAACATTGGGGGCACGACCTTCCTCTATAACCAGAACTACCCGGTAGGTAAGTAAGCGACCAATCTCAAATTCAACTTGAAGCTGAGCCAGCTTAGAGCGAATTAAAGCGTCCTGAGACAGGGGTTTCCCATTCTGCTTGGTTTCCTTGGTGAATTTAATAATGGCGTCAAAGAGAGGGTAGTTGCCCATAAGTCTCTCCAGCCCGGCTCTCTCGTAATCAAGCTGGTTGAGGATTTGGTAAAAGCCATGGTTTTTCTCTCCTATGAGGTATCTCTGGGGGACTCGTACACTATCAAAGAAGACCTCAGCCCAAGCTGTGCTACCGGTAATATCCATTGTCGGGGTAATAGTAATCCCGGGTAAATTTGTGGCAATAACGAATTCGCTAATGCCCCTGTGTTTCGGTGCTTCTGGGTCTGTCCTGGCTACTAGGTAGATATAGTTCATAAACATACCACAACTAGCCCACATCTTCTGCCCATTGATGATATAATCATCACCATCTTCAACAGCTTGGGTTCTAAGGGATGCTAGGTCAGAGCCAGCCTCTGGTTCACTCATCCCCAGACCAACATAAGCCTCTCCCTTTATAATCTTAGGCAGTAACTCCTGCCTTTGCTGCTCAGTACCATAGGCAAGAATGGCACGACCTATTTGGCGGTCAGCGAACCAGTGGCAAGCTGCTGGTGCTCCGTAGCGCAGCATTTCTTCGGTGAGGATAAGCCGGTCTATATTGCTGCGCCCTTGCCCACCATACTCTTTAGGCCAGGCTAGCCCAATCCAGCCTCTTTCTGCCACCCTTTTGGTGAACTCTGGCAAGTAACCCTGTATCCAGGCATCACAGCTTGGCTGCCACAACCCTTGCCTTATCTCTCCTTCCAGAAAGCCCCGAACCTCCTGCCTGAATCTCTCTTGCTCTTCACTAAATTTAAAATCCATGTCTATTTCTCTTTCTCTTTCTTTTAGTCGCCATGACTGGCTCAGGTCTGAAAGCTAAAAGGCGGCGGATTTAGGTGGCTCATAGCGCCAGGCAGGTTACTGTTCTGGAAATGCCAGTAATAGGGTGGATTTTACCAGTGACTAGGTCACCGATATCGTTGAGGGTTTTCCCTTCTATTATAGCAATAATATCATAGGGTCCGGTTACACCATCAACCGATTTCACTCCCTCCAGCTGTTTAATGGTAGAGGTGACCTCCTTAGTTCTACCCACGGCTGTCTCAATTAGAACAAAAGCCTTTGCTGCCACAGCATTCACCCCCTTTCTATTGAGCTACTGACTTATTGTATCCTAGACCTATTAGTACTTCCACCGTAGAAGGTGTGTGAAGTATGCAGATACTAGATTACTATAACTTGCCCCTGCCTCTAGTGTCAACATTAGTTATTACTTGACAGTAAGTATGTAGCTCAGCTTATAATAAGTTGATTTTAATTGAAACACCCTCTGGAACAGCTGCCAGAAAAACCAAATTGTTAACTTTGGTTTCACAGTTATGTGTACCTATTTTCCCTGACAACCATTGATAGGCAATCAACCGATAAGGGGGATTTATCTTGGAGTACTTTCTAAATGAGCAGCAAAAAACGCTCAAGAGTCTGGCAAGAAGGATTGCTGAGGAGAGAATACTGCCGGTGCGAGCGGAGTTAGATGAGAGGGAAGAGTTCCCGTGGGGTATTATGAAGGACCTTGCCGAGGCTGACATATTTCGTATCTTTATTCCTGAAGAATATGAAGGTCTAGGTGGGGGATGCTTTGAGCTATGTCTGGCTGTTGAAGAGCTAAGCCGTGTATGTAGCGGTGTAGCTGTTAGCTATGCTGCCAGTGCCCTAGGAAGTTTCCCCTTGCTGGAGTATGGAACTGAGGAGCAGAAGCAGAAATACCTGCCCGATATTGCCAGTGGTAAGAGATTAGCCGCCTTTGCCCTAACTGAGCCAACAGCCGGCAGTGATGCCAGTGCCATAAAAACAACCGCTGAAAGGGTAAAGGGAGGCTATGTAATTAACGGAACCAAACAGTTCATCACTAATGGCGGTGAGGCTGAGATATATACGGTTATTGCCTTGACTGATAAAGCGAGGGGTGCCCGCGGCGCTAGTGCCTTCCTGGTAGAAAAGGACACACCCGGTTTCTCTTTCGGCAAGAAGGAGAAGAAAATGGGTATTCGCGCCTCTTCTACAAGGGAGCTGGTTTTCCGAAATTGTCTAGTCCCCGAGGAGAATATAATTGGTAAGGAGGGAATGGGGTTTATAGTGACGCTGAGGCTCTTAGATAGGTCACGCCCGGGAATAGGGGCTCAAGCTGTCGGGCTGGCTCAGGGAGCCCTGGAAGCGGCGGTGGATTATGCTCGGAAGCGCATCCAATTTGGACACCCTATCATTTCTCTTCCTGTAGTCCAGAACATGCTAGCCGATATGGCTACTAATGTAGAAGCAGCCAGAGCACTAACTTATGCGGTAGCAAGGACGATAGATAGTGGGGCAAAGAAGTTCACTGAAGAAGCGGCTATGGCTAAGGTTTTTGCCTCAGATACAGCGATGAAGGTTGCTACTGATGCGGTGCAGATTTTTGGCGGTGTTGGTTATATGCGTGATTATCCAATTGAGAAAATGATGAGAGATGCCAAAATTACTCAGATATATGAAGGCTCCAACGAGGTTCTAAGAAGCACCATCGCCTTTGAACTTAGGAAGAGAAAGGCAAGGCGGGAATGAATATTGTGGTTTGCCTAAAGCAAGTTCCGGGCACCACTAAAGTCAACATTGACCCTCAAACTAACACCCTAGTGCGACAGGGAATTAAGAATATCGTCAATCCCTTTGATACCTATGCACTAGAGGAAGGGGTGCGCATAAAGGAGCGATATGAGGGCAAGGTTACTGCTATCAGTATGGGTCCTCCTCAAGCCGAAGAAGCGCTGAGGGAGGTGATTAGTACCGGTGCTGATGAAGCCATCCTGTTAAGTGATAGCGCCTTTGCCGGCGCTGATACTCTGGCTACTTCCCATACTCTTGCCCGGGCAATTAATAAATTAAAGCAGTATGACATCATAATTTGCGGACGGCAAACAATAGACGGCGACACTGGACAGGTAGGACCAGAGCTTGCTGAGATGCTGGGGATACCGTTTGTGGCTTATGTCAGTAAGATTGAAGAGATAGATAATGGATATATGCGAGTGAAGCGGATGGTTGAAGACGGGCACGAGGTTATTGAGACGCCCTTACCAACTGTAATTACCGTGGTAAAAGAGATTAATGTACCTCGTCTCCCCTCCCTGCGCGGACTAGCCAAGGCAAGGAGCGCCGTGATACCTATTTGGACAGCCCAGGAATTGGGTGTTGATAAGAATATGGTAGGCTTATCCGGTTCTGCCACCAGGGTTATCAGGGTTTTCTTTCCCCAGAGGGTTCACCACGGTGAGATACTTCAGGGGGATTTGGAAAGTCAGGCAAATAGCCTGATTGATAAGCTGAGGGAGGCTAAGATAATCTCAGGTAGCTAGAGGTATGGGAATCCAAATTGACCTTGATAAGTGTGTTGGCTGTGGTGAATGCCTTTCTTCCTGTCCATTCGGTCTACTGGAAATCATAGCTGAAAAGGTTTACCTTAGGGAAGGCTGCACCTTTTGTGGTGCTTGCCAAGAAGCCTGTGACTACCAGGCTATACTCATTGAAGCTGCTGCTGAGGCTCCGGCGGCAGGTGATAGCTACCGAGGTGTCTGGGTATTTGCTGAGCAGCGGAACGGCAAGCTGAAAAGTGTTGCCTACGAGTTACTATCAAGAGGTAGACAGCTAGCCGATACCCTGGGGACTGAATTATGCGTTATATGCTTCGGTCACGGCATTAATGAGGCTCAACAGCTGATTGCTTACGGCGCTGACAAGGTCTACTTAATGGATGCCCCGGCTTTATCCAGTAATCAGGACGATTTATATACCAAGGGACTGGTTGAGCTGATTGAGAAATACAAGCCTGAAATAGTTATTGCCGGTGCCACTTCGTTGGGGCGCTCGTTTATTCCTAGGGTAGCCGCCATCTTAAAGACCGGGCTCACTGCTGACTGCACCGGGCTTGAAATTGACCCGGAGACAGGGCTTCTCTTGCAGACCCGACCTACCTTCGGTGGTAACATCATGGCAACTATTATCTGCCAAACCAAACGACCACAGATGTCAACGGTTCGCCCCCGAGTATTTAAAAAAGGCACACCAGATGGGAGAAGAAAGGGACAAGTAATAAGAGTGGACTTCAATAAGCAACGCATCACATCGCGAACTAAGTTACTTAGTTTCATTGATGATATTATTGAAGCAGTCAAACTTGAGGATGCTAATATTATTGTTTCTGGAGGACGGGGAGTGGGCAAGGCAGAAAACTTCCAGCTACTAGAAGAACTGGCTGGAGTTATGGGAGCAGCACTGGGCTCATCCCGACCCCCGGTGGATGACGGGTGGGTTCCATATTCCCATCAGGTTGGGCAGACAGGTAAGACTGTTTGCCCCAAGCTCTATATTGCCTGTGGCATCTCGGGAGCGGTTCAGCACCTGGCTGGCATGCAGACCTCGGATACTATTGTAGCTATCAATAATGACCCCGATGCCCCTATCTTCGAAGTAGCTAGCTATGGCATTGTTGGCGACCTGTTTAAGGTAGTGCCCATGCTAATCAAGAAACTGAAAAATGATTAACACTGAGTCGCCATGAGCTTGATGTAACCAGGCAACTCAGCTTATAATAGATTGAATTTGGCTGGAGGGGAGGGGGATGTAATGGAGATAAATGTATCTCAGCAGCTTAAGGCATCGGTAGGGTCTATACGGAATTATGAAGTGAATGAGACTATTGATACTGGTAGTGGCGAAAGTATGGTTCATGGTGCAGTTAGGTTGATGCGTACCGACCGGGCTATTCTAGTTAAGGGTACACTACACACTGAGGTTGAAGTTACCTGTAGCCGCTGTTTGAGCCTGTTTGGTTGTCCGCTGACTCTGAATATTGAAGAGGAGTATTTTCCTATTACAGACGTAGTCAGTGGTGCTTGGTTGCCCTTACCTGAGGAGCCTAGCTGTTTCACTATTGATGAGCATCATATTCTTGACCTAACTGAGGCGATACGTCAGTATGCGCTGCTGGCTATCCCTATGAAACCCATTTGTCGTGAGGATTGCGCTGGATTATGTCCTGATTGTGGTCATAACCTAAACCAGGGACCTTGTAATTGTCTGCCTCAGGGGGCGGACCCTCGCTGGTCTGGGTTAAATAAATTGGCTTTCATTTTTAGTGATGAAGTGACAGATAAACGAAAGGAAATGGAGTAGATTATGGGAGCATTACCTAAACGAAAATACGCTAAGGCACGCCAGGGTAAGAGGCGTGGTCACCTTGGGTTGTCCCTTCCTTCTCTAGACTATTGTCCTCAATGCCATAGCCCTAAACTACCTCACCATGTTTGCCCTACCTGTGGGAGCTATGCTGGCAGGGAAGTCATCAGGATTGAAACCCCGAAAAAGAAGGCTGGCTAAGGGAGGCTGAGCCGATGAAAGTAGCCTATGTTTTCCCCGGACAGGGCTCTCAGTGGGTAGGCATGGGTCGTGACCTTTATGATAATTTTGATTCGGCTAAGGCAATCTTTGACCAGGCTGATGAGGTTTTGGGGTTCCCTTTGTCCCAATTATGTTTTGACGGTCCAGAGGATGAACTGCGTCAGACTATCAATGCCCAGCCAGCACTGGCAACGGTTAGCTTTGCCTGCTTGGAAACTGCCCACGATGTGAGTGGCGGCAACGGGTTACCACCTCCTGCTTTTGTCGCTGGCCATAGCTTGGGTGAGTATACAGCACTGGCGGCAGCCAGGGTGCTTGATTTTGCTACTATTGTCTATCTGGCTCGGGAAAGAGGGCGATTGATGTATGAAGCCGGGCTGAGGAAACCCGGAGGCATGGTGGCAATAATTGGGCTTGATGAGACTTCAGTGGCTGAGATATGTAGAGAAACTGATACCCAAATCGCCAATATTAACTGCCCAGGTCAGCTAGTAATCAGCGGGGCAAAGGAGGAGTTAACTAAAGCCGCAGATTTAGCCAAAGCCAGAGGGGCTCATCGCATTATCCCCTTACAGGTAAGCGGTGCCTTTCATACGCCACTAATGCAGTCGGCAGTTGATGGTATGTCTGAGATTTTAGCCACTGTTTCCTTTCGTGAACCGCTTATTCCCATTATAGCTAACACTATTGCTCAGCCCATGACTACTGCCGAGCAGATGAAGGAAGAACTGCTTAGACAGTTGTGTAATAGCATTCAGTGGCAGCGCTCAATTGAGTATATGGTAGATGATGGTGTATCTACCTTTATCGAGATAGGGCCGGGGAGGGTGCTCAGTGGTCTCATTAAACGAATAAACAAAGATGTCAAGACGGTGAATATAGGTGATGCAAACGCTATTAGAAATATGGCGGACTCCAGGGCATTCCTATAAAATGAGGTTATTTATCAAGGTAGATTGAATACGTCGTTTAGAACCTATCCCCCTGACTCCCCTTCCCTTGTAAGGGAAGGGGGGAGTTAAAGGCAGGAACGAGGGCTTTCTATCAAGGGGTGAGGTAGTTTAGGTAATCAAAGAAGAATTGCATTTCTGCAAATGAAAGGCTTCTGTGAATAATGGTTAGAGTGAGGGGGCAATTATGGACTTATCAAATAGAGTAGCCATAGTTACTGGCAGTGGTCGTGGTATAGGGCGAGCTATTGCCCTGAAATTGGCTGAGGTCGGGGCCACAGTTGTGGTTAATGATATAGGCGAGGCGGCTCAAGGCGTGGCTGAGGAAATCAGAGCTATGAGCCGGCAGAGCCTGGCTATCCTGGCTGATGTAAGCTCATCATCAGATGTAGCTAGACTGATGGAAACGACCAAGGCTACCTATGGAAAGGTTGATATCCTGGTGAATAATGCTGGAATTACCCGAGACCAGATTCTGGTGCGAATGTCAGATGAGGACTGGGATAGGGTATTAAATGTTAACCTGAGGAGTGTTTTCCTTTGTTCTAGGGCTGTGCTAAGGCAGATGATTAAGCAGCGCTGGGGTAGAATTATTAGTATTGCCAGTATTGTTGGTGTGGCCGGCAACCCGGGACAAGCCAACTATGCTTCAGCTAAAGCCGGTATTATTGGGCTTACCCGGACTATTGCTAGGGAGGTAGCCTCGCGGGGCATCACGGCTAATGTTATTGCCCCTGGCTTTATTGACACTGAAATGACCCAGCGCCTGGAGGAGAAGCAGAGGCAGGAGCTTATGGGGCACATTCCACTTGGTTACCCCGGCTCTCCCCGTGATGTGGCTGAAGCAGTTGCTTTTCTGGCTTCTGAGGAGGCAAGATATATTACCGGGCAAATTCTGAATGTAGATGGAGGTATGGCCGGAGCTTGGCTGTGAACTTAGTTGATTCTTACCAGTTTGGGGTGATTGTAGTTAGCGGCAAGGAATATACCTCAGATGTAATCATTTTCCCCGACAGGGTTAGGGGTAACTGGTGGAGGAAGACAGGTCATCAGCTATGTCTTGATGATATAGCTGAGGTTATAACTGAAAATCCTCAACTGCTGGTAGTTGGCACTGGAGCCTCAGGTTTAGTAAAGGTGCTACCTGAGGTGCAACAAGCGGTTGAAGCTCAGGGCATTAAGCTTATTGCCGAGACAACTGATAAGGCTTGTCATACCTATAACCAGCTTTGTCAATCGCAGAGAGTGGTAGCCGCTCTCCATCTTACCTGCTGAGTGGATAAATAGCCTCTTGATACTATTTGACTAACTTGTGGTATAATGTTAGCTTAGGTTCGGGAGTAATCTATGGCAGGGGCGCGGCGAAAAGCAAGGGGGCTTGCCCTTCAGGCACTATATGAGATTGATTCTGTGGGTCATGAGATAGCGGGGGTATTGACTCACCTTCTGGCTGGTGAGGGCTTGTCTGTGGAAAACGACGCCTTTGTCCGTGAGCTGGTCAACGGCGTTATCCAGAATAAGGAGAAGATTGACCTTAATATTCAAAACTTTGCCCCTGCCTGGCCAGTAGCACAGATACCGGTGGTCGATAGGAACATCCTGAGGCTTGCAATATTCGAACTTTTACTTAATAATAAGGTGCCGGTTAAAGTGGCTATAAATGAGGCGGTTGAGTTAGCCAAGACCTTTGGTAGTGATAATTCACCAAAGTTTGTTAACGGAGTTCTGGGTTCAGTTAGTGGCCTTGTTAATAGATAGAAAA
>DAOWJH010000056.1 GCA_030640495.1 Dehalococcoidia bacterium
CTACCCTTTATTTCAAATATAATTTCCTTAAAGCCGCCTATGCCACTTTCATTAGCATTGATAATATCTATATCCCAACCTCTGGATTGGGCATACCGACTATACATACGGAACAGGTCACCAGCAAACAGCCCGGCTTCATTACCACCAGCCCCAGCCCGGATTTCCATAATGATGTCTCTTTCATCATTAGCATCCTTAGGCAAAAGACTAAGCTTCAGCTCTTGAAGCTGATGGTCTAGTTGGGACTCAAGGCTTTCTATCTCTTGTTTGACTAAAGCGACCATTTCTTCCTCCACCCCGCCACTTAGCATTGCCCTTGTTTCTTCCAGTGACTTGGCGGTTGCTTTGTACTCCCTATATCTTGTTACTAGGCTCTCAATACTGGCTCTCTCCTGGGCCAGTACCTGTAACCGCTTCACGTCAGATGCTATCTCAGGCATAGCCATCTGCTGATTAAGCTCTTGGTAACGCCTTTCTATTCTTTCTAACCGGTCTAGCATACACTACCTCTGCTTATTATTATATCACAAGAGGGAAGGTGAAAGGAGGAGATTGTACGAGAAGCAATAGCAGAGTGGCTAAGGGGAAGAGAACCTTAAGGTAGGTTGTCATCAACTTTCGAGAATTAGCAGGCTAAGTTCCTGTAGAATTTGTCGCCAAGCTTACTTATACTGTTGTCCCTGGCTCGATTTTGCTGCCTGACTCCAGTTTACAACTACTGCCCACAGTTACCCTATCACCCAGCACTGAGCCCTCTATAATGCTATTGGCATTCAGACAGCAGTTGTCAGCTACAATAGAGCTCTTCAGCTTAACCCCCCGTCCTAGCCAGGCATTTCGCCAGATAATGGATTCCTTAATCACTGCACCTTCCAGGATTGTGCAACCAGAGCCAATTACCACCGGCCCAATCAACTTGACCCCGCCCCCGATAGAGCAATTGTCGCCTATCACTACTGTTCCCTTTACCTCAGCTGTAGCCTGGATATGGCTTTGCCCTCCGATGAGCACCTCCTCACCTGAGGCAAAAGTATGCTGGCTGCTTTTACCACTGAGTAAGTCCCGATGTAGCTGGAGGTATTTTTCTGGAGTGCCTATATCCATCCAATAGGCAGCAGAAGGATAAGCATAAATTGGCTCTCCCTGCTCTAAAAGCAAAGGAAATAAGTTACGCTCAAAGCTGAAATTGACTTGTGGCGGGATTTGGCTAAGAACCTCAGGTTCTACAACATAAGTGCCGGCATTTATCATCTTAGTAGTTACCTGACTCCAGCTAGGCTTCTCTAGAAAGCGTGTAACCCTGCCCTCGGCGTTGGTCTCTATTAGACCGTAGCTGGTGGGGTCATCCACTGGAGTAAGGGCAATTGTTGCCTTCGCCTTCTTTTCCCGATGAGTGCCTATCATAGCCGTGATATTCAGGTCAGTAAAGATGTCGCCGTTTAATACCAGGAAGGTCTCATCTAAGTACCTTTCACCGTTTTTCACTGCCCCCGCCGTTCCCCGTGGGGTATCTTCAGCTGTATAACTAAGCTTGACCCCAAACTGGCTACCATTGCCTAGATAACCCTCAATAGGCTTTGCCAGATGACCTTGAGCCAGGATTATATCCCTTACTTGGTGCTCATTGAGATAGCGGATGACGTGCTCCAGGAATGGTATATTAAGCACCGGAACCATAGCCTTAGGTATATTGCAGGTAAGCGGGAGTAGTCTGGTTGCTTCGCCACCTACCAGAATAACTGCCTTCATTTTAACTCCCTTTTTACATCTTTTTTAACCTCTAGCCCACTTATGTTAGCACAGCTTATATTTTGCCACAACAGCCCCTTGACAACGCATTAAATGGTATGCTATTATAATTATGGACATATGTTCATATTACCCTCTCTATGAACTTAAGTTCGTAATAATTAAAGGTGGAGACGAGAACATTGTGGCTAGGATACCGAAGTGGCGCCGTGTCGCCTCTATACCTAAAGTAAGCTACTTCAAACCGGCAGGAATACCGTATCGTGCTCTTGATGAGGTGCGTCTCTCTGTAGAAGAGGCTGAGGCTATACGCCTCAAGGATTTGGAGGGGCTGGAGCAGGAAGAATGCGCCCGGAGAATGAGCATTTCACGACCTACCTTTCACCGGGTATTGGGAGCAGCCCGAAGCAAGCTGGCTGATGCCTTGCTCAATGGGAAGGCAATACGGATTGAAGGCGGCAACTTTGAGATGGCAATGCGCCGCTTCAACTGCACCAACGGCCATCAATGGGATGTCCCCTTTGAGGTTATGGTAACTGCGCCTCCTCACTTCTGTCCCACCTGTAGCACACCAAACATCCTGCCCATCCGACTCCCTGGATTTGGTTGGGGACGAAGGGGTTGGAATAGGTATCAAGATAGGGAGACTAGTCAACAACGGTAGGGGATAGGCACTTGGCAATGAAGATTCTTGATGATTTACTGCTGACACTTAGGCAGGGAGACATAGTGAAGGATATACGCTGCGGACCTTTTCAGCTAGCAGTGCTGACGCGTAGCTGTGGGCTGGCATCAACCGGTAACTATGGGCATCATCAAAATCATGCCCCGGTGAAGGAAGCAGGAACACTGATGGAGAAGGAAGCGTCAGAGCTGGCTCAAATGTCCTATTCACCCAGTCTCCTTGAGGCAGCAATCGGTATGGCAACTATTAACTCGCTTCTTGAGATTGACCAAGAGCGCTGTATTAGGCTTAATGCTGGCGACCTTCTTGCTGAGAAAGGGGAGAACAGGAAAGTAGCCCTTGTTGGCCACTTCCCCTTTGTGCCAGAACTCCGTCGGGTGGCAGAGGAGCTGTGGGTAATTGAGCAACATCCGCATCAAGGGGACTTTGCTCAAGGCATGGCTGAAAGCCTTATCCCTCAGGCTGATGTTGTCGGTATTACCGGCACTGCCTTCACTAACCATACCATTGAGCACCTGCTCAGCCTCTGTCGCCCTGAAGCTTATGTTATCATCCTGGGAGGCACCGCTCCACTATCACCTGTCCTCTTTGACTATGGAGTTGACGCTATTTCGGGCACAAAGGTGGTCAATCCAGAAGCAACACTCCGCTGTATCAGCCAGGGGGCGACCTTCCGCCAGCTCAAAGGCATTCGGTTACTGACTATGAAGAGGTGAAGAATGTTCTATATAGATAGTAGTAAGTGCAACGGATGTGGCATGTGTGCTGATACCTGCCCACAACAAGCCATCACTATCTATAATGACCTGGCAGTGATAAACCAGGGGCTATGTAAACAATGCGGCACTTGCGCCCAAATATGTCCTGTCGCCGCTATCTATGAGGTGGCACCGGTATATGCACAACTAGGTAAAGGGGGTGATAATATGAGAGGAAGAAGCTGGTTCGGTTGGGGCTGGCCAGGAGGGGGCAGGGGTAACCCCTATTCCTTCTGCCGCTTTTATCCCTGGCTTCCTAGGCGATGGGGGGCGGCACCTTATGCCGGTCAATATGCAGCAACTATCCCTTATAGGGGATATGGCTACCCCGGTTATGGTGCTTACTACCCAGCCTATATGCCCTACCGATTGTGGTAAACTTTGAATTCTGGAAAGCTAAGCTCTAAAATATTAAAGGAGGTGACAGATATGCCTAATGGATTTGGAAGAGGTTACGGTGGTAGAGGCGGCATGGGATTTGGATTCCGGGGAAGCTCTCCCCCCTGGCCTTATGTTGGTCTGGGAAGAGGAGGATTGCCGAGGTGTGGGTACTTCCTCAGTGGCTCAACACCTTACCCTTTCTATGGGGCACCAGCAACTGCTCCTGAGGCAACACCATTTGCTCCTCAGATGAGCGAGGAGCAGGAGCTTAGTTTCCTTAAGAATCAGGCTGATACGATAAAAAGCCAGCTTGACCAAATAGAAGCCAGAATGCGTGAGCTTGGGGTAAAGGAGAAATAGACCAAAGCTAACCAATGTAGTTAGTGAAAATAGGAGGTGATATTATGCCAGGATTTGATGGAACCGGTCCTAGGGGAATGGGACCAATGACAGGAGGAGGTAGGGGATTTTGCAGTCCTTGGGGGATAGGGGCAGCTCCTCGCCGATATGGAGTTCCTCCAGGGATAGGGTATGGCTATCCCTATTACGGTGGGATAGGAGCACCCTACCCCGCTTATGGGGCATCAGCAACTGCTCCCGGAGTAGCACCCTTTGCTCCCCAGATAACCCCAGAGCAGGAACTCGATTACTTGAAGAACCAGGCTCAAGCCATGAGAGGTCAGCTTGACCAAATAGAAGCCAGAATGCGTGAGCTTGGGGCAAAGGAGAAACAAATATGAAAATTGCCATATCAGCTACGGGACCAAGCCTTGATGCCGAGGTAGAGCCTCGTTTTGGCAGATGCCCCTATTTTATCATTGTTGACCCCGATACAATGCAGTTTGAAGCTCTGGAGAACTCCAGTGCCATGGCTGCTGGTGGAGCCGGCATTTCTACCGGCCAGACGATTGCCGCCAAAGGAGTGCAGGTAGTGCTCACCGGCAACTGCGGTCCCAATGCCTATCAGGTATTATCAGCCGCCGGTATTCAGATAATCAATGGAGTTAGTGGTAAAATCGGGGATGCCATCCAGGCTTACAAATCAGGTCAGTTTCAGGTTACATCCCAACCCAACGTAGCTGCCCACTTCGGTATGGGTGGTGGTATGGGTAGTGGTATGGGTGGTGGTATGGGTAGTGGTATGGGTGGTGGTATGGGTGGTGGTATGGGTAAAGGCATGGGCAGAGGTATGGGAATGGGTCGGGGTATGGGGGCTGGCATGATGCCCGAAGTGGCTCCAGTCCCTCAGCCACCGACAAACTTGGAGCAAGAGCTACAGGCGCTCAGAACCCAGCTACAGACACTGACGCAACAGCTATCTGATGTCCAGCGCCGTATTGAGGGGCTGGAAAAGAAAGGGGAGTGATAGTCATGCCAATATATGAATACCAGTGTACTCAGTGCGGGGACAAGTTTGAGATGCGTCAAGCCATTGGTGAGGACGGCTCTAAGTTGAATTGCCCTAAGTGTGGCGCTCCGAATCCGAAGCGTCTATTTTCCTCATTCTTCAGCCCAGGCTCAAGCGCGTCTGAGCCTTCGGAGATAAGCTGTCCTACCTGCAGTACCGGCACCTGTGGATTGCCGCCAATGTAGTATAAAGCTAATTATTTATTGGAGGTGTAATCATGCCTAGGAAAGATGGTACCGGACCTCCCGGGGGTGGTGGCCCAGGAACAGGAAGAGGTATTGGCCGAGGAGGTGGCGGTAGTGGCAGAATGGGCGGAACACGCTCTGGAGCTGGACCCAGTGGGAACTGTGTTTGCCCTAGTTGTGGCGCTAGGCTTCCTCATCAAGTAGGAACTCCCTGCTATAATGTGAGTTGCCCTAACTGCAGCACAAAGATGGTGAGAGGATGATGTGATAATATCCGTTGCCAGTGGTAAGGGTGGCACCGGGAAAACCCTGATAGCCACCAGCCTAGCTATAGCCCTACAAGACAAAGCACCGCTTCAGCTTCTTGATTGTGATGTAGAGGAGCCTAATGCTCATATCTTCCTCAAGCCATCCTTCAGCCACCGCCAGGCAGTCTCTATTCCTATCCCTCAGCTAGATGAGGAAAAGTGCACCTACTGCGGCAAATGTGCTGAAGTCTGTGCCTATAATGCTATCGCTGTCTTCCCTGAACATGTTTTGATTTTCCCTGAGCTTTGTCACGGTTGTGGAGCCTGCAGTTACCTGTGCCCTGAGAATGCCCTCTCCGAAGTAAACAAGGAAATAGGTGTCCTGGAGAAAGGCTACTCAAAAGGGGTTGAGTTTATTCACGGCAAGCTTACTATCGGCGAGGCGATGGCTCCCCCCATAATCAGAGAGGTGAAGAGGCATATCCACCGGGAAAGGCTTGCCATTATTGATGTCTCTCCTGGAACCTCCTGCCCCGTAGTCGAGGCGGTAAGGGGTAGTGATTTCTGCTTGCTGGTGACTGAGCCCACTCCCTTCGGTTTCAACGACCTGACGCTGGCAGTAGATATGCTGAACAAGCTGGCTATCCCCTGCGGTGTAGTTATTAACCGGGATGGCGTTGGAGATAACCAGGTTGAGCAATACTGTCATCAGGAAGGTATCCCTGTTCTGCTGCGGATTCCACTGGATATTGCCATTGCCCAGTTATACTCTAGGGGCGTTACCCTGGTGGAAGGGATGCCCCGGTGGCAGGCAGCGTTTATTAAGCTCTATGATGACATTAAACAGATAGTACCAACTGCCCAAGGGAGAAAAACTGAGTGAAAGAGATCGTAGTTTTAAGTGGTAAAGGCGGAACCGGGAAGACAACTATTGTAGCCTCTCTGGCTGCCTTGGCTAAAAGCAAGGTCATGGCAGACTGTGATGTAGATGCTGCTGACCTCTACTTGCTCCTCCACCCGGTTACTCAGGAGAGGCAGGAGTTCTGGAGTGGACAGGTTGCCTTTATTAATGAGGAAAAGTGCACTCAGTGTGGACTCTGCTCGGAGGTGTGCCGTTTTGAAGCCGTAAACGATTTCAAGGTTGACCCTATCTCCTGTGAGGGCTGTGGCTTCTGCTACAATGTATGTCCCGAAGAGGCTATCACTATGCAGGAGAACCTCTCAGGCCATTGGTTTATCTCTGAAACACGCTACGGACCCCTGGTTCACGCCAGACTAGGGGTGGCTCAGGAGAATTCGGGAAAGCTGGTGGCAGTGGTCAGGCAACAGGCTAAGCTACTTGCTAAAAAAGCGGGTTTTGATTATATTATCAGTGATGGACCACCCGGCATTGGCTGCCCCGTAATCTCTTCTCTATCCGGGGTGAACCTGGCGGTTATTGTTACTGAGCCCACGCTCTCGGGAATGCATGACCTGGATAGAATTATCGGTGTTTGTCATCACTTCAGCCTTCCGATTATGGTTTGTATTAATAAATATAACATCAACGAGGATATTACTCACCAGATTGAAAGCTACTCCCTCAGTCAGGGAATAAGGGTAGCTTCCAAAATCCCCTTTGATAATGTGGTAACCGAGGCGCTGGTTCAGGGATTGCCTGTGGTAGAATACTCCCATAATGGTGTATCGCAGCAAATAAAGACATTGTGGCAAGACATTGCCCGAGCCCTAAGAGCATGAATGCGAAGATTAATATGGATAATCTGACTACCAGCCCATTATTGAGTGTCTATTAAAAACTCTCTTCCCTCTCCCCTTGCTA
>DAOWJH010000092.1 GCA_030640495.1 Dehalococcoidia bacterium
AGGCGGCATAACATTAAATAAGTGGGAGGTAAAGAAAGGGATTGAAAGGGGCGTAGCCCCTTTAAGAAATTACTTTCCCTCTCCCCTTATCAAGGGGAGAGGGATAAAGGGTGAGGGGTTGGTAAATAATCTCTCTGGAAGGTGTTTGGAGGTGGGTGTGAGCAAGCCTATTGTGGCTATTATCGGTAGACAGAATGTCGGTAAATCTACCCTGCTAAACAGGGTGGCAGGCAAGCCGATAGCTATTGTAGCGGATTTGCCAGGGACGACCCGCGACCGTATATTTGTCGGTGTTTCGTGGCAGGGGGTTGAGTTTACCTTAGTTGATACCGGTGGTCTGGAACCAAAGCCTCAGACGACTATGGCTCAATGGGTTAAGGAGCAGGTAGAGGAGGCTATTACCGAGGCTGATGTTATTATTTTTCTGGTGGATGTCAGGGATGGGGTGGTGCCCGCTGACTCAGAAATTGCTGATATGCTTCATCAGGTGAGCAAACCTATAGTATTAGTGGCTAATAAGGCAGATAACGATAGGCTTGAGACCGAGGCAGTAGAATTTTACGAGCTAGGGGGGTTGGGGGAGCCATTGGCTATCAGTGCTTATCATGGGCGGGGGGTGGTTGAGCTACTGGATAGAGTTGTCTCTCTGTTACCGGCTCCATTGCCAGTTGAGGCTAAGCCAGAGGTTATGAAGGTGGCTATTGTCGGTAGACCTAATGTAGGTAAGTCAATGCTGTTAAACGCTCTCCTGGGTGAGGAGCGGACTATTGTTGATGAGGCTCCAGGGACTACCCGTGATGCTATAGATACATTACTTGACTTTGGTGGGCAAAGTGTGTTACTTATTGATACTGCTGGTATCAGGCGGCGGGGGCGGTTGGGAGTAGGGGTGGAGCGATATAGTGTAATCCGTGCCCTGCGAGCTATTGACCGGGCTGATATAGCCTTGCTTGTTGTTGACGCTCTGGAGGTGATAACAGCTCAGGACATGCATATTGCTGGCTATATTCGCCAAATGGTGAAGGGAATTGTGGTGATAGTTAATAAGTGGGACCTGGTTGAGAATGGGAACATAACTGAGTATAATAGGTTCATCAAGGGGCAACTCAAGTTTATGCCCTATGCGCCCGTGCTGTATATTTCAGCCAAATTTGGTCAGGAGGTGGACAGGGTTTTGCCCCAAGTGTGTCAGGTATATGAGGAGAGGCTAAAGCGGATACCTACTGCTGTAGTTAATAGTGTGGTTCAGCAGGCAGTAGCAACTCATAATCTGCCCCGAGTCGGCAAAAAACAGCTAAAAATCCTATATGCTACCCAGGCTGAAGTAAACCCGCCAACCTTTGTCTTTTTTGTTAATGACCCCAAACTAATACATTTTTCCTATCAGCGCTACCTGGAGAACAAGCTGCGCCAGTCATTCAACTTTGGTGGCACCCCGCTTCGTCTAGCCTTTAAAACGAGAGATAAGCCATGATAATCGCTCAGTTTGTTATTGTAGTGATAGCCGGTTACCTCTTGGGTTCTATTCCCTTTGGTACCTTGATAAGCCGGCGAAATGCCAGGATAGATGTCAGGCAGCATGGTAGTGGCAAGACAGGGGCGACTAATGTACTACGAACTATTGGTGGTAAAGCGGCGGCTATGGTAGCCATCTTAGATTTATCCAAGGGAGCGCTGGCGGTAATATTTGCTGGATTGATAGTTGGTAGAGGCTACCTGGTGGTGGGTGACTTTGCCTTGGGGGCACTGGTGGCTCAGGTTCTGGCGGCTCTGGCGGCTATGGCTGGACATAATTGGTCGATATTTCTCAAATTCCGTGGGGGGAGGGGCGTTGCTACCTTCTTCGGTGGCTTGATAGCTCTATGCCCGCCAGCAGCCCTATTTGGCGGTGAGATTTTAATTATCGGGGCTGGCTTAACTAGGTTTGTATCAGTAGGCTCTATTGCTGGAGTGGTAGGCACCTACACTATATTAGTACCCCTTACCATTATGAATGGCTTCCCCATAGAGTATCTGGCTTACGCTTTGATAGGCACCGTAGTAATCGTTGTTATGCACCGGGATAATGTTAAGAGGTTAATATCGGGTAAAGAGCGTAAGCTAGTGATAGGACAGAGAAAGTAAGCTCACCCCCGTTTTGAGAGAGCATGGGATAAAGCATGCCTAAGATTGCCATCATCGGCACCACTTCTTGGGGGATAACCCTGGGGGTGGTGTTAGTAAATAAGGGACTACAGGTCAGGCTGTGGGCTAGGACAGAGCCGGAAGCGGCTAAGCTGAAAAATGCCGGACTTAATCCAGCCCTGTCGGCTATCATCTTTCCTACTCAGCTATCTATTACCAGCTCATTAGGTGAGGCATTAGCTGATGTAAAGGCAGTAATCCTGGCTGTGCCTTCACAGACGATGCGACGGAATATAAGGTTGATTGCTGATTACCTTAATGAGTCAACCTTGGTGGTGAGTGCAGCTAAGGGTCTGGAGGTTGGCAGCAGTAAGCGTATGTCGCAGGTAATTGCTGAAGAGATAGCCCCTCGTTTTTGGCCTAATATTTGTGTGCTTTCCGGACCTAACCTCTCCCGGGAGATTCTTAGTGACTTGCCGGCAGCTACGGTGGTGGCTGCCGAGAATGAGGCTATAGCCAGAGTAGCCCAGAAGTTATTATCCACTCCCAACCTTTGTGTATATACTAATACCGATGTCGTAGGTGTAGAGCTTGGGGGGGCATTAAAAAATATCATCGCTCTGGGTGCTGGTATGGCTGATGGGCTAGGCTATGGTGATAATGCCAAGGCAGCCTTTATGACCCGAGGTCTGACTGAGATAACTGCTCTGGGAGCTGCCCTGGGAGCTAACCCCCTCACCTTTTCCGGGTTGGCTGGTCTGGGTGATTTAATAGCTACCTGTGCCAGCCCGCTGAGTCGCAACCACTATGTAGGGGTAGAGTTAACCAAGGGGCGCTCGCTAAAGAAGATAACAAATTCAATGACCGGTATGGCTGAGGGGGTAAGCACTACTGTTGCTGCCTGGAATTTAGCCCAGGAGCTCGGGATAGAGATGCCTATTACCGAGAAGATTTATCAGGTATTGTTTGAGGGCGTTGACCCCCGCCAGGCAGCGGTTGAGTTGATGTCGGCTGAGGCTAGGCATGAATTAGTCGGTCGGAAGTGGAAGCTCTTCTCCCTATTTAGGCACCAGAAGCATTCCTGAGCCTGCGTAATTTACCCACAAAATCAGGATTCTTTTTTAACCCGTTTAGCTAGCCCCAGGCTGTTAGCCAGCTCTTGGAATAACTGGCGCTGCCTTTCAGTCAGCTTATCAGGGGTAACTATAAGTAGCCTGACTATCTGGTCGCCGCGCCCACTTCTATGGAGATGGAGGATGCCCTTATTTTTAAGCCGAAAGATTCTGCCTGATTGGCAGCCAGCCGGAATGTCAAGCTTGACTTCACCGTAGAGGGTAGGTATGACTAACTCGGCGCCGAGGGCAGCTTGAGCGAAGTTGATTGGCAGTTCATAAAGGATGTCATAGCCATCACGGGTGAAAAGTTGGTGTGGTTTTACTGAGAGGGTGGTGTAGAGATTACCCGGAGAGCCGCCCCTGGTTCCGGCTTCACCCTCACCGCTGAGGCGTATCTGGGTGTCATTATCAACTCCGGGCGGGATTTTGATTAAAATACTGCGCTGGCGCTTCTCCTTGCCTGTGCCCCGGCACTGGGGGCAGGGCTCGGTGATAATCCTACCCTGGCCGTGACACTGGCTACAGGTGGTAGTATTAGTGAAGCGACCAAAGATACTCTGCTGGACTCGTCGCACCTGTCCTGTGCCATTACAGTTGGGGCATCGGCTGGGTTGGCTGCCTGACTTGCAGCCAGTACCCTGGCACAGGGAGCAGTTCTCGGTGCGTGATATATTTAACTCCTTTTCGCCACCAAAGGCTGCCTCCTCAAAGGTGATAGTAACCCCATAATGCAGGTCAGCGCCGCGTTGTGGTGCCTGGCGGGTGGCAGTGGTTGCCCCGCCAAAGAAGGCATCGAAGATATCACCAAAGCCGCCAAAATTAAAGCCCTCAAAGCCTTGCCCAAAGAATCCCTCAGTACCCCCATGCCCAAAGCGGTCGTAGGCAGCCCGCTTATCAGGGTCAGACAGCACTTCGTAAGCTTCGTTTATCTCCTTAAACTTCTCGGTAGCCCCATCATCATGGTTATGGTCGGGGTGATACTTAAAGGCTAGCTTACGGAAAGCCTTCTTTATTCCCTCATCGGTAGAGTTTCTAGTTATACCGAGGACTTCATAATAATCCCGTTTTGTTGGCATATCTTTTCTACCTCACCCCCTTTATCCCCCTCTATGACTCCTTATTTAAATCTACACCTCGTGGAACTCGCCTTCTACGGTGCCTTCTCCTTCCTCTTTGCCCCCGGGTGGCTCACCGCCGGGCGGGGGTGGTGGCGGTTGCTGCTGGTAGATAGCTGCCCCCACTTTTTGTAGGGACTCATTTAACTCCTGTGTTGCTCGACGGACAGCCTCAATGTCTGTTCCCTGTAATGCTGAGCGTACCGCAGCCACTTTGCTTTCTACCTCTTGATTCAGGTCTGAGGGTATCTTGTCCTTTTGCTCTCGCAAGGTTTTTTCGGCGGTATAAGCCAGGGTATCAGCTGCGTTGCGAGCTTCCACCTCCTCTTTGCGCTTGGTATCCTCGGCAGCGTGTGCCTCTGCCTCCCGCTGCATCCGCTCTACCTCTTCCTTGGACAGCCCGCTGGAAGCGGTAATGGTTATTTTTTGCTCCTTGCCCGTGCCCTTATCGTGAGCCTTGACACTGAGGATACCATTGGCATCAATATCAAAGGTGACCTCAACTTGGGGTAGGCCTCGTGGTGCTGGCAGAATGCCATCAAGCATAAACCGCCCCAGTGTCCTGTTATCAGTCGCCATGGGTCTCTCCCCCTGGAGGACATGAATCTCAACACTGGGCTGGTTATCAGCGGCAGTGCTGAAAATCTGGCTCTTGGCGGTAGGGATGGTGGTATTGCGGGGGATGAGGGGAGTAGCCACTCCACCCAGGGTCTCAATACCCAGGGTGAGGGGAGTAACATCAAGCAGAAGCACATCCTTGACCTCTCCCTTGAGCACACCTGCCTGAATAGCAGCACCGATAGCTACTACCTCATCAGGGTTGACCCCCTTATGGGGCTCTCTACCGAAAAATTGCTTCACCTTCTCGTGGACTAGTGGCGTTCTGGTTTGTCCACCAACCAAAACGACCTCATCAATCTGGCTTGGGGTCTTTTCGGCGTCAGCCAATGCCTGGTGGCAGGGACCCAGAGTTTTCTCCACCAAGTCCATTACTAGCTGCTCCAGTTTAGCTCGGGTAAGGGTTATATTAAGGTGCTTGGGTCCGCTGGCATCAGCAGTGATAAAGGGAAGGTTTACCTCGGTCTGTTGGATGGTAGACAGCTCGCATTTGGCTTTTTCAGCCGCTTCCTTCAGCCGCTGTAGTGCCATCTTATCCTGCCTCAGGTCTATTCCCTGGTCTCGCTTAAACTCATCACATAGCCAGTCCATAACCCTCTGGTCGAAATCATCGCCACCGAGGTGGGTATCGCCATTAGTTGACTTGACCTGGAAGGTGCCTTCACCCAATTCTAGGATGGATATATCAAAGGTGCCACCACCGAGGTCATAGACGGCGATTGTCTCATCCTTCTTCTTGTCCAGACCATAGGCTAGAGAGGCGGCAGTTGGCTCATTAATTATGCGCAATACCTCCAGCCCGGCTATTTTGCCCGCATCCTTGGTTGCCTGCCGCTGGGAATCATTAAAATAGGCAGGCACGGTGATTACGGCTTCACTAATCTTGTCACCAAGATAAGCCTCGGCATCTACTTTAAGTTTTTGTAGAATCATAGCCGAGATTTCAGCTGGGCTATACTCCTTATTGCCCATCACTACCTTGGCATCACCGTTGGCTGCCTTGGTTAGCTTAAACGGCAGCAGCTTCCTATCA
>DAOWJH010000062.1 GCA_030640495.1 Dehalococcoidia bacterium
AACTAATTCCAGACTAAGGCGAACAATTGTTCTATAAAACTCTATACTAAATGGGGTTTTTTGTCAATACCTCAGGCTGGGATTGAATTAATGAAATAAATGACCTATTCCTTAGGTTACAAATTACTCAGCTCTCCCCAGGCGATTCTTTCCCCGAAGATAAGGACAGAGCCTCATTTAGCTTCTTCATTAACCGTGATTTGCGTCGGGCAGCATTATTGGGGTGGATAATCCCCTGCTCCGCCGCCTTATCTAAAGAGCTGATGGCAGCTACCACTGCATTCTGAGCCGACTCAAGCTCACCGGAAAAGATAAGCTTTTCCGCCCTGGTTATGCTGGTTTTAGCCAGGCTGTGAACTGGCTTATTTCTTAGTCGCTTTCTTTCGGATACCCGCACCTGCTTTTGAGCTAACTTTCTACTGGGCAATATCTACCTCCCTAGGATATTTATTTAATAACCTGTCTCCTTTATGTTGAGGGGCTAGCTTTTATCGTCGCCTCGTCCCCCACCCTGGTAACACTTATCACCCCCCGTACCCCCTCAACCCTGACCAACAGCCGACTTAACTGAGCCAATCCCTTCGTCTCTAAAGTAAAATGTAGCGTGGTAGTGTGGTCATCATGGTTAGTCAGGTTCATTGTAGCAATATTAACCTTTTCCTCAGCTATAACCGTAGTAATATCACGTGTCAGCCCTACCCTATCCCAGGCTTCTACCTGAATATGGACTGGATATAGCAAATCAGTCTGCCCCCACTCCACCTTGATGAGCCTCTCCTTCTCATCCTCACGAATCACATTGTAACAATCCTGACGGTGAACGGTCACCCCCCGGCTACGAGTAACATAGCCAATAATCTTATCACCAGGCAGAGGGTGACAACACTGGGCTAACTGGGTAAGCATATCCCTCACCCCCAACACCTCAATGGCTGATGCCGGCTGCTTGGGTGGTGTAACCTCAGCTACTACCCTCGGTTTCTCCTGCTGGGCAGCTAGCTTCAAGGCAACCTGGTGAGTAGTAATGCCTCCATAACCGATAGCCTCCAAAAAGTCATCCAGATTATCATACTTGAATAGCTTAGCCAATTCCTCCCGCTCACTGAGTTTTATCCCCAGATGCCTCATCTTCTTCTCCAAAAGCTCCCGACCACCCTCAATATTGGCCGTCCGTTCCTGCTTCTTAAACCACTGCCGTACCTTTTCCTTGGCGTGAGCTGTTTTGATATACCCCCGGTTGGGACTCAGCCAATCCCGACTCGGCCCCCTACCCCTCTTGGCTGACATGATTTCCACTATATCACCATTTTTAAGCTGATAGTTGAATGGCACCAGCCTACCATTCACCTTAGCCCCTGTACAGCGGTGCCCCAACTCAGTATGAACCCGATAGGCAAAATCAAGCGGGGTAGAACCCTTGGGCAAATCCTTTATCTCCCCCTTGGGGGTGAAAACAAAAACCTGGTCAATGAATATATCAGTCTTAACCGATTCTAAGAATTCTTCAGCCCCGCTGAGCTCCCGGTGCCACTCAATTAACTGACGCAGCCAGCCTATCCTCTCCTCAAAGTGTGTATCCCTCTTTTCACCCTCTTTATAATACCAGTGAGCGGCTACCCCATATCCAGCAATATGATGCATATCATGGGTGCGAATTTGTACTTCCAGAGGCACTCTACCCTGGTATATCACCACAGTATGTAATGATTGATAACCGTTTGGCTTGGGGTTAGCAATAAAATCGTCAAATTCGCCAGGTAACGGGCGCCATAGACTGTGAATAACACCCAGGGCACTATAACAATCAGGCATGGTATCAACCAGCACCCGAAGGGCTTGAAGGTCATGTATATCATCAAAGTCTTTGCCCAAGGCAGAGTATCTTTCCATTTTCTGATGTATGCTATAAATATGCTTGGGTCTGCCTGACATCTCGGCTCTTAGACCTACCTTGCCAAGCTCCCTGCTTAAAATCTGAGTTACCTGAGTTATGAAGCTCTCCCGCTGAGCCCGCTGGGCGGCAATCAGGTTAGCAATCTGGTAATACCTCTCCGGTTCCAGATAACGGAAGGATAAATCCTCTAACTGCCACTTTAACTCCCATATCCCCAGACGATGAGCTAAGGGGGCGTATATCTCTAAAGTCTCCCTGGCAACGCTACGCTGCATTTCTGGTGATAGCACATCTAAGGTGCGCATGTTGTGCAGTCGGTCAGCCAGCTTGATAAACACCACGCGCAGGTCCTCAGCCATAGCCACCAGCATCTTCCTCAGGTTGTCCGCCTGTGCTTCTCCAGTTACTGCTTCTTTAGGCAGTTGTAAAGACAGCTTGTTCAGCTTAGTAGCCCCGTCAACTAGCTTGGCTACCTCCAAACCAAACCCGGCTTCAATCTCCGAAATAGGTATGCCACAGTTCTCAGGAACATCGTGTAGCAAGGCAGCAGCCAGGGAACTGGCATCAAGCTGAAGTTCAACCAGGATTAGAGCCACCTGCAGCGGGTGATTAATATACGGCTCGCCTGATTTACGCACCTCCCCCTCATGTGCCTTCTCAGCAAAATGGTAGGCACCCTTAACTATAGCTACCCTCTCCGGTGGCAGATACCCCTCAACCTTAGCCATAAGCTCACTAAAACTCATTACCCCCCTCACCAATAGCCAAGAACATAGTTTAAGTATAACGCAACAAGGTTTTAGGTGCAAAAATCAAGAATGTTTATCTACCTCACCCCCTTAATTTACCCCAATTTAATCCCCCTCTCCATGATAGGAACATCTTCCTTGCATGAGGGGGAAGAAATTTTAGAGAGGGGCGAAGCCCCTCTCTTACCTAAACTCCCCCTTCCCTTGCCAAGGGAAGGGGGTCAGGGGGATAGGTTACTAAAAAACTCCCTTTACAAATCCAGCCCTAATACTGTATCCTAGCTTAAAAACATAGGGGGAGTTAAGTTGTATCGGGCACCACGCGGCACCTCAGATATTTTACCCCAGGAACAGGCATACTGGCGCTACATAGACAAAAAAATAGTTGACCTCTGTCAACTCTATGGCTATGAGCGCATTGACGCCCCCGCCTTTGAGGACACAGGCCTTTTCCTCCGAACTGTGGGCGAAGAAACAGACATTGTAGAAAAGCAAATGTATACCTTTAAAGATAGAGGCGGAAACAAACTCACCCTGAGACCGGAGGGCACGGCACCGGTATGCCGAGCCTATCTGGAACATGGACTACATAATTTGCCCCAGCCAGTAAAGCTGTATTATATTGCCTCTATTTTTAGATATGAAAGACCCCAGGCCGGGCGATACCGCCAGCACTACCAGTTTGGCTATGAGGCTATTGGCGATGACGACCCCGCCCTTGATGCCGAAGTCATTGATATGGCATGGCAATTCTTCCTGTCTCTAAATCTCCACCACCTCTCACTTCAGCTAAACAGCACCGGTTGTAAAAAATGCCGCCCCAGATACTTAACTGAATTAAAGGACTATTATTCCGACCATACCCAGGAGCTGTGCTCAGACTGCAGAGCCAGGCTAAAGAGAAACCCACTTCGCCTGCTTGATTGTAAAAAGCCCTCATGCCAGCAACTAGCTAACTCTGCCCCAAAAAGTATTGACTACCTTTGCCCCCAGTGCGATGAACACTTCAATCGGCTGAAGAGATACCTGAGCCTGCTTGACCTTCCCTTTGCCGTAAACCCCCGACTGGTTCGCGGGCTGGACTACTACACCCGAACAGTATTTGAGGTTCAACCTGAAGCAGAAGGCGCTCAGAGTGCCCTCGGCGGCGGGGGACGCTATGATGACCTGATTGAGGAACTGGGTGGCAAGCCCACCCCAGCTCTCGGCTTCGCCGCTGGCATAGAGCGGATAATACTCAACCTAAAGCAGCAGGGCGTTCCCATCCCCCCCCTACCCCAGCCACAGGTTTTCATCGCCTATATTGGTGACCAAGCCAGGGATGGAGCAGTAAAGCTAGCCTCTGCACTCAGACGGGCTGGCATCGGTGTATCCGAGGCTATCAGCGGCAAAAGCCTGAAGGCTCAACTACGCCAGGCAAATTCCCTCGGTGCCCGTTACACAGTCATTATTGGCGAGCAGGAAGTAACAAACAATACCGTCATACTGCGGGACATGACCACCGCCCAGCAAAAAACCATCCCCCTCCCCCAACTAGAAAGGGAACTGCAGTAACCACCCCCCCCCAGCTTTACCTTATATCTAGATTGTGCTATAATAGTATAAATGGCTGCCTTAAAATCATATGAAATTGCCTCTAAGTGGGTAGCCTCTTCTGTTATTGCCGGAAGCTACCTCGTTTCACTATCTTCATTCAACCCACTATCTCACTTCCCCACTCCCCACCCCCAACACGGAGGTACACACTGACTATGACCCAGGATATGCCGGCATC